>NZ_JANLWO010000187.1:0-3974 GCF_031364565.1 Chamaesiphon sp. OTE_20_metabat_361 | reverse complement strand
GGTCAGACTACCTTAGTTGCCAACAAAGCAGAATACAATCCCCAGATTCTGGAGCCTACATTCACTCATGGTTGGGGTCTTGCCCACCGTCCGTCAGGTGTCGGCGGGCATTTTTGGGTAATCGGGAATGGCTCGGGTATCTCCTACCAGTATGTCGGCGATGTCAATGGTAGTCCCTTGTTTCAAGACGAGATCGGCGAAATGACAGTCCCCGCTGGCCCCGATGGTGCCCAAGGCAGTCCCACCGGGACTGCATTCAACCAATCGACTAATTTTGTCATTACTCAAGACGCTCCAAATGGCCCGATTACCGCACCAGCAAAGTTTTTCTTTGCTTCAATTAATGGGACAATTTCCGCCTGGACAGAGCGGAAAAAGGCAGATGGTACATTTGATTGGCCCACTGAGTCTATTACAGTCATCGACGGCAATGCCGAAGCTAAAGGCGAATACAATAGCATTTACTTTGGCGTTGCCACGGACAAAGCTGGCAACTATCTCTATGCCGCTGACGTGAGTGACAATCACCGCATTCAAGTCTTCGATGGCAACTTCAAGGACGTCACCGCCAACCGATTCATCAACCCCTTTGACGGTGGGGATGGTCTGCAACTAGGCGAATTCGCACCATTTAATGTCCAAACCTTGACCAACAAGGACGGCAAAGAATCAGTGTTTGTCACCTATGCCACAGTACGAGAAGCTCCTCCCCCATCATCAGTGTTTTTTGCGGCACCAGCACCACCAGGCGCTCCGCCACCAGCTAGTAAACTTGCCGAGTTTGATACTGAGGGCAATCTCATTCGGGTCTGGGACGATGGTGGCTTGCTCCAGGCAGGTTATGGAGTGGCTTACGCACCAGATAATTTTGGCGGATTATCCAATACGCTCCTAGTCGGAAATTTTAATAGTGGTACCGTTGTCGCATTCGATCCCAACACCCACACCGCGATCGATTATCTCCGCGATGATACAGGTAAAGCACTTGTTGCGGACGGGATCTGGGGAATGCTGTTTGGTAATGGTGCAAGCTTAGGCGATACCGATTCGCTCTACTATGCCGCAGGGCCTAATAATGCCGCCGATGGCGTCTTTGGCCACATCCGCTGGGATAGTTCACAGCCGCTATTGCCCAAAGATGCACAGATTTCTGATTTTAAACAGATCGCTGACAAGTTGCTGACACAAGATCCCGCGATCTTCGGTGGCGATGGCGATGATGTCCTTTATAGCACCGCAGAATCGAGCTTTTTTGAAGCAGGTAAAGGCAACAATAACATTTATGGCGGCAAGGGCGATGGCGTTTTTGTAGCAGCAGATGGCAATAATAGTGCTTATGGTGGTGAGGGAGCAAATCTTTTCCATCTCGGCGACGGTAACAACACCATGTATGGCAAAAACGGGATCGGTATTTTCATAGCTGGCGATGGTAACAATACTATCTATGGTGGTACAGATCGCAATCTGTCCATTCTGGGTAATGGGAATAATACCCTCTACACTGGTAGCGGGAAAAATATCGTCATGACTGGTGACGGTAACAATAGTATTTATGCTAGCGACGATCGCGATTACATCTACACGGGTGCTGGAAATGATACCATCTATGCTGGTCAGGGCGATGATGTCATCAGTGCGGGAATTGGCAATGATGTTGTCCACATCGGCAGTGGTACCAATCTACTGATCTTAGATAAAGGCGAGGGTGCCGCAACAGTGTGGAATTTTAAAGCTAACGATTCGATTAGTCTTGGTGCCACTGCGAAGAAAACCGACTCGATTACTACCCAATTGTCTGGATTGGATACCCAAGTTTTTGCAGGCGGCGATTTACTGGCAACTTTGTTAAATACTCAAGGTAATATTCAGTTCGTCTAGGATTTTAACAAGGCAGAAATAGGCGTTTACCCCAGTAGAGAGTAAACGCCTATTTTTAGCGATCGCAGGTAGACTCGATCGGGCGAATCGGCATCGACCTAAAGGTGGGCATTGCTGAATTGGGGTATGAAGCAGAGATCTTGCCCTCACCCCCAACCCCTCTGTCTTGTCGTTGCTTGGTTGATTTTCATGGTCGGGAAACCCGACCGAAAATCAATCCGCTTTTTTATTCGGGGGGAACCCCCGAATAAAAACGCCGCTCCCAAACTTGGGAGCGATTCGCGCTCGTCGGGTTCCCCGACGGTTTGCGGATGCGCGCTCCTCGGGTTCCCCGAGGGTTTAGCGCACCAAGCAGCGAATCAAGACAGAGGGGAGCCAGAGCCAGCGGCGAGGGCGGGGTGAGGAAAACTTGAAGCTCGCCATCTACACAGCAACCCATGTGGGTCTCCCTCTCGTTGGGGGACTCAATCGCATGGAAACACATCGAACCAGATCCGGCGATGTGGGAGATCGCTGTCTCCCTCTTGTTGGGGGACTCGAGCGCATGGAAACTGTTATTAATCGTCGCTGGTGCAAGACCTGTCTGTATCTCCCTCTCGTTGGGGGACTCGATCGCATGAAAAGGATACATGTAATCATGGAGATGAAGATTGATGGTCTCCCTCTTGTTGGGGGACTCGATCGTCTGGAAACGTGCTAGCATCCTTTCCTCAGTATGAATCCACAATCCGTCTCCCTCTTGTTGTGGGACTCAATCGCATGGAAACTTCAAATAGAGAAAAACTAGAGCGCGATGGCGACTTGTAATTGTATTAGGATTCCTTACTATGCAACTCTTAGATAATAGTCCAGAAATCCAGACATCAACGCTGCTAGATGTGGGCGGTATTATTCTTCACTTAACTCACGAGCAGTTCGAGCAACTTTGTCAGAACAACCCAGACAAATCTCTAGAGCTAAACAAGAATGGAGAATTAGAAATCGTGGCACCAATTGGGGGAGAAAGTAGCAGAGCAGAATCAAAGCTCATTACTCGACTGACCAATTGGAGCGAACAAACTGGGTTAGGAGAAACTTTTAGTTCTTCTGGTGCTTTTATCTTACCCAACGGTGCAGAGCGATGCCCCGATGCTGCTTGGGTGGAGCTATCCCGATGGTCGGCTTTAACGCCCGAACAGCGTCAGAAATTCGTTCCTCTAGCTCCCGATTTTGTCATAGAACTACGCTCTGACACGGACAGGATGCCCAAGTTGCGGGAAAAAATGGAGGAGTATAGAGAAAATGGAGTGCGCTTAGGCTGGCTGATCGTTGGCGAAGCCTCTCTGAAAGAGAATCCGCAAAAGCAACAGGTGGAAATTTACCGTTTGGGGCGAGATGTAGAGATTTTGGAGGCTCCAAGCAGCCTAAATGGTGAGGATGTGCTACCTGGTTTTGTCCTGGATCTACGATCGATATTTTAGTTGTATTTTGTCTCCCTCTTGTTGAGATCGATCGTCTGGAAACGTTCACATACTCGATGAACATTGCGTTGATAATATTGTCTCCATCTCGCATGGGGACTCGATCGTCTGGAAACTTATAATTAGAGTTATGAAAAGATTATTTAAAGTCTCTCGATCGCTCTTAGTGACCTACTACGCCTATATGTTGGAATATCGGGCGGAATTGCTATTGTGGGCACTTTCTGGGTCATTACCGTTCATTCTGATGGGAGTGTGGACGCAAGCCGCCCAGCAGGGGGACTTTGGTTTATCTTCGATCGACTTTGCGCGCTATTTTCTGGCAGTTTATCTAGTTAGACAGCTTACTGTTGTCTGGGTAATCTGGGACTTCGAGCGGGAGATTGTCGATGGTAAGCTATCATTTCGCTTGTTACAACCATTAGATCCGGTCTGGCATCATATTTGGTCGCATATTGGCGAACGCTTTGCGAGATTACCGTTTATTTTTGGATTGGTTGCTTTATTTTTCTTGTTATATCCTAGTGCTTTTTGGGTGCCTAGTTTGGGTACGTTGGGCTTGTTTGCGATCGCGAGTTTTTGTGCGCTTGCCTTACAATTTTTGATTCAGTATACTTTGGCGATGTTTGCTTTCTG
>NZ_JANLWO010000146.1:0-6576 GCF_031364565.1 Chamaesiphon sp. OTE_20_metabat_361 | reverse complement strand
ACGATCCACTAGCTCAACATTTTCACCAACGGCTGCGTCAACCAATTCAAACCCACCTTAAGCTGATGTTCGAGGGTGGGGAGACGATAGAGGTAGACGAGGCGACGGGTGAGGTAGGCGAGGGGGCCGTCTAATTTGATGCCCATGCCAGATAGGACGGCATTATCATCGCCGAGTACCATCATTTCGCCGAGATTAGTATACTTGAATGGCAGTAGAGGTCGATCGGTCAGGGATGACCAAATATTCCAGGCGACAAAATCAGACTGCTGGAAGGCGACTTGAGCGGTGGTGGGAATAAATTGACCGTCAGCGTCGCTAATTGCCGCCGCATCGCCCAAAGCATAAATATCGGAATTTTCGGTGACTTGAAGTGTCTGGGTAACAGTAATTTTTCCTTGGGGATTCAGTGGTAGCTCGAAATGTGTAATCGCCGGACTGACTTGATTGCCGACCGTCCACATGATGATTTCGGCAGGGATGATGTCGGTCTGACCCTTGTAAATTAGCCCGATCGAGTCCGCTGTAATCTCCGAAACGTTAGTTTCTAAGTCCACCCAAACGCCGCGCTGTTCTAGCGCCTTGAGGGCAGCATTCCGATTGAATTCTAGGGCATTGGGCAAGATCTTATTTCCCGATTGAATCAGGCGAATGCGACCGCGTTCTTTGAGCCTGTCGGCTAGTTTGCAGGCGACTTCGACGCCCGTATAACCAGCACCGACGATCGCGATCCGGATTTTCTCGGTAGTGGCGGTTTCTAAGATCCGGAGTTTGGCATCGAGTTTGTAGGCGTCTTCGAGCGATCGGAAGGCGATCGCGTTTTCCATGACGCCAGGTACGGTGTCAACGGGGGTTTCACAGCCGAGTGATAGGACTAGCCGATCGTAATCGATCTCGGTGCCACCTTCTAATGTGACGGTTTTTTGGTTTTTGTCGATCCAATCGACAGAGCCTTGGATGAACCGAATGTCTGTCCCTTTAAGCAGTTCGGCAAATGGTGGCGCGATTTCCCAGCCTTGCATTTCCCCGGTGATGAGTTCGTAGAGTAGGGGTGTAAATACAAAGTTGAGGTGACGATCGATTAGGGTGATTTCGGGCTTTTGTCCGGGTGCCCACGCGAGTTGATGCAGGCGCAAGGCGGTATACAAACCACCAAATCCCCCACCGAGGATACAGATACGCGGTACTGAAGTCATAAGTTAAGGGTTATTGGCGATCGAGATGAGGCTTGTTCATTAACTGTAACAATTTTGCGCTCGATCGCGTAGCGTTGCGAAGGGTTCGGTTAACTGGAAAGGAGTCAAAACGATCCTTTATAGATCTGTAGGTTGGGTTGCGGATGCGCGATACGGAGGGTTCCCCGAGGGTTTAGCGACCCAAATCACGCGGAGGTTCCCTCCGCATGTGTTTGGGTCAAGACAGCGGCTCGCAGCCGGGAGGTTCCCTCCCGGATTATGCGAGACAAGACAGCGCACCAAGCACAAGAATGAAACCCAACACTCCTAAACGAAGGAGCCAAATGTACAAAGCGAAGCGGCAAATGTTAGATGTTAGTAGGTTTCGTTTTTCCTAGCGGAGGCAGAACCCGGATCTGGGGGTACCGACCCCCAGCCCCCCCGTTGAGAGGGGGGACGCCCCCCCTCTCAAACTCTCCTGCGTATGTTCGACTTGTGTGCTAGCGTGGTGCGGCATTCACTCCACGTTAGATTTTAGTTGGGAATTAAGTTTTTTTGAACTAATCAGCTCCACCCGCTACCCTCTACCCTCTACCCTCTCTATTACGACAACAATCTCAACAGCGCCATGACATCTTGATAGTTTTGTCTATTGCCGCGTTTTTGGTAGAGTCTTGCTGCTGTTTGGAGTGCGGCTTTGGATTGGGTGCGATTGCCTAAGCCGAAGTAGGATACGCCTTGGAGGGTGTAGGAGTCGGGGGAGACGCTATTGATGGCAATCGCGCGATTGGCGTCGGCTAGAGAACGGCGGAAATCTTTTTGATTGATGTAGTAGACTGCTCTGCCTTGATAACCAGCTTCGCTATTGGGATTGATTTGGAGTGCTTTTTCGACATCGGCTAAACCTTGAGAAAATTGCTGTTGCTGCATCCGGACGATGCCGCGATAGGCATAGACTGAATCATAGTTGGGCTTGAGTTTCAGGGCGATGTCAAATTGGGCGATCGCGCGGTTGTAGTCTTTGATGCTGCTATAGGCTTGTCCGCGCAGACTGTAACCGAGGGGATTGTTGGGACTAATGGCGATACCCGTGGCTAGATCGTTAAATCCAGCTTTGTTACCCGCATTAACTTGGATAAACCCGCGATAGACATAAGTCAGAAAACTCTTTTGATTGATTTGCAGGGCGCGCTGGAAGTCTGACTCAGCACCTTGAGGGTCGCCAAGTAAATATTTAGCGACGGCTCGCACGCTGTAAGCGTCACCGAGATTGAGATCGATCGCGATCGCCTGGTTTATGGATCGCAATGCTTGAGTGGGGTCGGCATACTGCATCTGAGCATAACCGCGATATAGATAGCTGCGGGAATTGCGCGGATTGAGGGAGATCGCCCGATCTAGGTCGGCAAAGGCTCCTTCGGAGTCGCCACTGCCAATTTTACCAGCGCCGCGCAGGGCATAAGCATCGGCGGATTTGGGATCGCTCCTCAGAGCCAGATTGGCGTCGCGGATGACTTCTGCGCCATTTTCTAGGTACAAGTTTGCTTCGGCTCTGGCGATGTATGCCGCCGTGTAGTTCGGTTTGGTGGCGATCGCCCGATCGAATCCGGCAATCGCTCCGGGGTAGTCGCCCTGGCGAAATTTGGTGGCGGCGGTGACAAAGGAATCATCGGCGGCGGTATTGCGTGGCTGGGTGGCGATTACTGGTGCAGTTTGTCCCAGTGTTACTCCCATTTGGCTGGCGAGTTTGAGGAAGGAATTAGCGGGGATGCCTAGATTGAAGCCAGTCTTTACAAAGACATTGGCATTGATATCGGACTGTTTATTTTCTTGAATGTCGCCGCGCCCATGTACGGCAATTAGTTCGCCGCTATCGTTCAATACCGGGCCACCACTCATCCCTGGTAAGGTATTGCAGCTATAGACGATCGAGTAACCATTCGAGAATGGTTGGGAACTATTGGCGGTAATTTTGCCATCGCTGAAGGTATACACCGACTTGCTAATGGCGGCTGTCGCCAGTGGGAATCCAGCGACGTAGGCAAGACTGCCTTCGACGGCATTATTAGAGTCGCCAATTTTGACTACCGGATAATTACGATCGCTCTGAAATTTGACGATGGCGAGATCGAGATTGCCAGTTGGCGCTAACTGTCTGCCGCTAACGGGATACTTTTGACCGTCGCTCAACTCGATCGTATACCGACCATTGTTTTTTTTGACGACATGGGCGGCAGTCAGGACTGTATAAGTATTCCCCGCGCGGGCGATAATTGCGCCAGATCCGCGCTCGTTGGGCATTGTAATGGCAACAGTCACACTTTTGGCAATTTTTGCTACTGCTGTGGGCGACATGGCAGTAGTAGCAGGCAAAACGATAACTAACGGCGCGATGATGCCACAGGTAGCCAGCCAAGTTTTCATAGTGATGAACGAATACTACTCGATCGTATGATAATTTGTTTTGCCTGTGAATCGATCGCAACTATTTGCAATTACGCTGAAAGTTAGCGTAATTGCTCGGCTTAAATGTGCCTTCGATTTACTAACTTTTTTAGCCATAGCGGATGTCTTCGCTCTGAATAAAAATTGCTTCAGCTAAACCTCACATACTCCTACCAATCCGGCGAAACCTCTGCTTACATTGAGTCTGGCGACAACGGTAGGGATAGACATTAGCTAGAGAGTACAATCGATCCCAGCCACCAATGCGATGAGCGCGACCGATCCGATCGGTACCGCATTTTGGGCACTTGGGAATAGATTCAGACCAAAAATTTAGCAGCATTTTGAGATCGCTCAATAAGATAGATGCAGGGCAATGGATAAGTAGCGGGTAAAACTGGCTGTTTTAGTTCACAGTAGCTACGGTTGCAATAGATGTAGCAGATCTTATACCAAGTAATGCGCCAATTTGCTGAATCTAGCTAAATTAAGTCAAATCCACATCATTAGGCGGTAGCGCAAAACCCGATTTACTGATATTGGAGGCGATCGCCAGGACACCAAAATTCGTTAGTGCCTTGACGAGTCATTAGCAGTATTATTCCCAGATCGATCGCCAAAGGAGCAGAATATAATAGAGATAGACCCAATCGCACCTAGATCTTCAGGGCGGACAAGTTAAACATCAGATCCTCCCCATTGTTTATGAATCCTGACGTAAAATTCCAAGATGCTTTTGATATTGTTGTCGTCGGAGCCGGACATGCTGGCTGTGAAGCGGCACTAGCGGCGGCCCGATTGGGTTGTCGGACGCTATTACTCACCCTCAACTTGGATAAAATCGGTTGGCAACCTTGCAATCCCGCCGTCGGTGGCCCCGCCAAGTCCCAGCTCACCCATGAAATCGACGCATTAGGTGGTGAAATCGGCAAAATGGCCGATCGCACTTATCTCCAGAAACGGGTCTTAAATGACTCTAAAGGCCCCGCTGTGTGGGCATTACGCGCGCAAACCGACAAGCGCGAATATGCAGCGGTGATGAAAAATATCGTTGAAAATCAGGACAATCTGAGCATTCGGGAAGGAATGGTGACGGATTTAGTTCTGGATGCGAATAATCGGGTAATTGGCGTTGAGACTTATTTTGGTGCGGCGTTTGAATGTCAGGCGGTCATCCTCACTACTGGAACGTTTCTCGGCGGGACGATTTGGGTGGGGAATAAGTCGATGTCTGCCGGACGTGCGGGTGAATTTGCAGCGACGGGGTTGACGGAAACTTTACACCGGATAGGTTTTGAAACTGGTAGACTCAAAACTGGTACGCCAGCGCGGGTAGATAAACGATCGGTAGACTACACTAAAATGGAACCACAACCGGGGGACGATCGCGTGCGCTGGTTTAGTTTCGATCCCGAAGTGTGGGTAGAAAAAGCACAGATTCCCTGTCATCTGACGCGGACGACTCCTGAAACTCACCGCCTGATTCGTGAGAACCTCCATCTGTCGCCCGTCTATGGTGGTTGGGTAGACTCCAAAGGGCCAAGATATTGTCCGAGTATCGAAGATAAGATCGTCCGCTTTGCCGACAAGGAAAGTCATCAGATATTTGTCGAACCGGAAGGGCGGGATATTCCCGAGCTATACATTCAAGGCTTCTCCACTGGACTCCCCGAAAGCCTCCAAGTCGAGATGCTGCGGACACTCCCAGGGATGGAAAAGTGCGTGATGCTGCGTCCGGCTTATGCGGTGGACTATGACTATCTCCCCGCGACGCAGTGTTATCCCACCCTGATGACCAAAAAGATTGAGGGGCTGTTTTGTGCGGGACAGGTAAATGGTACTACTGGGTATGAAGAAGCCGCCGGACAGGGATTTGTCGCGGGGGTAAATGCGGCGCGATTTGTCAACCATCAGGAGATGATTGTCTTTCCGCGCGAACAGAGTTATTTGGGTACCCTGATTGATGATTTGTGTACCAAAGATCTGCGCGAACCGTATCGAATGCTGACGAGTCGATCGGAATATCGGCTATTATTGCGATCGGATAATGCCGATCGAAGATTGACACCATTAGGTCGCGAAATCGGTCTGATTGACGACCGCCGCTGGGAGTTATATACCAACAAGCAAGCCCAGATTCTGGCTGAAAAAGACCGCCTCGAAAAAACTCGCGTGAAGGAACTAGAACCCGCTGGAAAAGAGATTACAGCAGCGACTGGGGAAGTTATTAAAGGCTCGATTACGCTCGCCGAACTCTTGCGTCGTCCGGGCTTACATTATCCACATTTACTCAAATTTGAATTGGGTAATAAAGATTTAACTATTGCCGAACAAGAAGGAGCCGAAATCGAGATTAAATATGCCGGATACTTGAGCCGCCAACAACATCAAATCGACCAAGTTAGCAAACAATCAAATCGCAAACTCCCGAGTAATATCGATTATCACTCGATCGAGACCCTCTCGAAAGAATCGCGAGAAAAGTTAGCCCAAGTGCAACCTGCCACCATCGGACAAGCCACCCGCATCGGTGGTGTCAATCCCGCTGATATCAATGCTTTATTGATTTGGCTAGAAGTGCAAAATCGCACTAAAACTCCGCAGACTGTATTAAATTAATTGAGAATTGAGAATTGAGAATTGGGTTGTTATGCGTATTTTAGAACAGATGGATAATGACAATAACAAGTAGGTCGGCACAATTATTTCAATTACTAGAATCATCTGAAACCCTAAGATCCGGATCTAAAGCCCCCTGCTTGGTGCAAGCCATGGGTCGGAGCGGCTCGCGCACGCCTCTGTTCCCCGACGGTTTGCGAAAAGTGCGTTCTTGGGGTTTCCCCTGTCTTGTCGTTTTCTTATTCGGGGGGAACCCCCGAATAAAAACGCCGCAAGTGAAGCACCTTTTCAAGACAGCGGATGCGCGATACGGAGGGTTCCCCGAGGGTTTAGCGAC
>NZ_JANLWO010000139.1:0-12665 GCF_031364565.1 Chamaesiphon sp. OTE_20_metabat_361 | reverse complement strand
GGCGACCACCACCCCACCCCACCCCCCCCCTTAAAAGGGGTTGGTATTAATAACCCCCCCCTTTATATGGGGGTTTGGGGGGAAAACCAACCTAAATCGAAGTCTAGCCGACTTGTACGGGTCAACGACTACGCAGCTACTCAAGTCAGCCCGATCGCTACTCGATATTCATTCATAAAATGGATTAACCACAATGAAAATATTGCCTTTAATACTCGGAATCGTGGTACCGCCAGTAGGTGTTTTTATGACCTACGGAATTGGCCCGACACTGTTTATCAATATTGGCTTAACTTTACTCGGTTGGATTCCCGGCAGCATTCATGCAGTTTGGGCGATCGCCAAGCAAGACCAAGCTTACTAGTGTTTTAGTGGATAGTTTTAGTACTTAAATTTTGAGTCTATTTCTATCAGTTCTACACACTGATTCAAGATAAAAATAAGTCAGTACTTAACTCGCGTTGAGATTTTCAAGGGATAAAAATATGAACAATAATCTAATTGGTTATGCAATGACCACACTAGCCACCGCCCTAGGTTTGCTAGTAATCGATACCATCGTCCCAGGGATCGATATTGCCAATTTTCCAGCCGCACTGTTAGCTGCTGCCGCGATCGGAGGTATCAACTCCACTATTCGCCCCGTGCTGTCGCTACTATCCTTACCGATTAACTTTTTGAGTCTAGGAGCGTTTTCACTAGTAGTCAACGGGATCTGCCTGTGGTTGGCTGCTCTATTTGTACCTGGCTTCGCGATTCACGGCTTAATCAGCTTCTTGGCAGGGCCAGTTGTATTGTCTCTCGCCAGCACTTTCATGAACAACTACTTTGCCGAAAGAAAGCTCTTAAATCCAGCGAGTGATTCTTCAATGGCGATCGAGAAGTAATCTTAATTAACCTAGATTCAAGTTAAGGATATTTGCTCTGCTTTAGCACCGCCTCCGATTGTGTCTTGAACAAGTGCGGTCTTGGGGCTAACGTTACAAAGTCTTCCCAGTAGCGTGGGCAATGCCCACAAAGGTTTCAGGCACAATCTATTTTATAAAAAATTGTGCCTACATACTTAGACCTAAATAAATTTAGCACTTTTATCCCCTAGAAAATCTATTCTGGGTGGATTTTAGGTAGTTTTAATTGCGGCAATAATTCTCTCGGAAAATTATTGAGTTCGACAAATCATTAACCAATAAGAAACAATGATGAACATAATTTTAGCCGCTCGGCTAGCCCAACTGGCACAGATCGAGATCGCGCCGGGGGCATTCGTGGTCGAGAATCCGGCTGCTGCTACTACCAACTCGAACTTAGCACTCGGAGTGCTAGCGGGGATTGCGATGGCATTTGCCTTTCAGTTATTGCTCACCAACCTGTCAGTAGCGCTAGTTGCCTCGCCCGGTACGCCGGATCTGGATAGCGATTCAGATGACGATGAGAGTTTGCTCGATACAGTACGCGGCATCGAAACTAAAGTCGGCATCGGCGTACTCGTGACAGCCTCGATCGCGTTATTTGCCGCGTGTTATTTGGCAGTCAGACTTACACTAGTCGATAGCGCTTTCATTGGGGCGGTTGTGGGTGTGACGATTTGGGCGGTGTATTTTACCGTTGTCATGTGGCTCGGATCGAGTGCTGTCGGGTCGCTGCTCGGCTCGATCGCCAGTACTGCTACCTCCGGTCTGCAAGGGCTAATGGGTACCGCCACCGCCGCTGTGGGTGCCAATGTGGCTAAAAATCAAGCCATCTCTACTGCTGAAGATATTACTGCCGTTGTCCGCCGTGAGTTGACGGCTGGCTTCGATCCGAGCAGCATTCAAAAGACACTCCAAAGCTCATTGAGCGGTCTGAAGCTGCCCGACCTAGATGTAGACAAAATCGGTTCGCAGTTTGAAAAACTGATCCAAGAATCCGATCTCAAAGATCTGGCAAATAGCGATTTACTCAGCAACGTCAATCGCCAAACCTTTGTCGATTTGGTCGGTAGCCGCACCGACTTATCCAAACAAGATCTCAACAAAATTGCCGACAAGCTGGAAAGCACCTGGAAACAAGTGTCGGGTAAAGGTGGTAAAGCCGATGTGCCCAGCCAGTTGCTCGATCTAATTAAGTCAGTCAACCCTGAAGATTTAAACCCTGACGAATTGACGGGCAAACTCCAAACGATCGTCAAAGGTAGCAACCTTGGCGGCGGGAACGGTGGGAGCCTGGTAAACCAAGCATTGCAAGTCGGTTTAAGCACATTGGTTGGTAAGGTAGTCCAAAATGCCAATCTGTCCGATTTAGATGTCGAAAAAGTTGCCACTCAGGTCAACAAAATCAAAGCCGCCGTACTGAGTTCCGCTGACGGTAACAATCCAACTTCAGCAGAGCCATCTGGCTCCACAGAAGAATCGCGACCATTTAGCGTCATCCAAGCAGATCTGCAAGACTACCTGCTCTCTTCTCCCGCCTGGAAACTCAGCCAAGCCAACGTCAAGCAAGAATTCAAAGATGTCGTCTTCGATCCGCAAGCCGATCCTGCGGCAATTCGCCAGCAGCTAGAACCGCTCGATCGCAATTACTTCGTGCAAACCCTCTCAATGCGCGACGATCTCCAGCCAGATAGCATCGAAAGTCTCGCCAACTATTTCGACGAAGCCAAATCAGAAATCTTGGACTCGACTCGCGTCCCCAATTCAGCTTCCGTCCCCGCCCTCGACCTCCAAGCCAAAGCCCAGGAGCTACGGGGTAAAGTTGAAGCCTATCTGCGCGATACCAATCGCGAAGAACTTAATCCCGACGGGATCGAGCGCGATCTCAAAGTTTTATTTGACGATCCTCAAGCTGGCATCGATGCGCTTAAAGAACGGCTGTCGCAATTCGATCGCGATACCTTGGTTCAGCTCTTGAGCCAGCGTCAAGACCTCGATGAAGACCAAATCAATAAAGCGATCGATCGGATCGACAAAGCCCGTCAGAGCGCCCTGGACGCACCGCGCCAACTAACCGAGCAAGCTAAAGCTCAGTACGAAAAAACCACTGCGGCGATCTCCGAATACCTCCGCAAGACCAACCTCTCAGAACTCGACCCAGACGGGATTAAACGCGACCTCCAAACCCTGTTAGATGACCCCAAAGCGGGCGCTGGTGCCCTCCGCGAACGGTTATCTCAAGTCGATCGTGAGACTCTCGTCAAGCTGCTCACCCAGCAAGGCAACCTCACCGAAGAACAGGTCAACCAAAGTGTAGACCAATTGCAATCGGCAATTACTTCGATCGTCAAAGCACCCCGCCGCCTCGCCAGCCGCGCTAAAAAACAAGCAGTAGACTTTGAAGCCAATCTCGAAAACTACCTCCGCAATACCAATAAAGAGGAGTTAAATCCCGATGGTATCAAGCGCGACTTAGGACTATTGCTCAAAGATCCTAGCGCTGGTTTTAATAGCTTAGGCGATCGCGTCAGCAAATTCGATCGAACTACCTTCGTCTCATTGCTGTCCCAACGGGAAGATATCAGCGAATATGAAGCAAACGAGATTGCCGATCGGGTAGAATCGAGCTATAAGTCAATCACCGAACAACTTCAGAAGATCCAACAAACCTTCCAATCCTCGATCGATAGCCTGTTTGGCAAAGTCCGCGACTATCTCAACGGACTCGAACGTCCCGAACTCAACTATGAAGGCATCCAAGCCGACTTCAGCAAGCTGTTTGACGACCCACAAGCCGGATTTGAAGCCCTCGGCGAACGGTTTGGCGAATTCGATCGCGAGACTTTAGTCGCCGTCCTCAGCTCCCGCGAGGATATCTCTGAAGCCGACGCCAATCGGATTATCGACAAAATCGAATCTACCCGCGATGGCGTCCTCCAACGCGCCCAGCAGGTACAACTCGAAGTCAAAAAACGCATCAAAAAGATCCAAAAACAGACGCGCCAACAAGCGATCGAAACTCAAAAGGTCGCCGCCGGAGCTGCATGGTGGTTATTTAGTACGGCGATAACATCGCTAGCCGCCTCCGCCGTCGCCGGGATTATTGCTGTCAAAGGATTTGGTATGCTCTAAATATTAAATCGAGCGCAGTCATCAGAGTAGTTATTACTCTGGTGACTGTTGTGTTTTGAGGATCGATCTAGTTTCTACCAGGATTCAGCACAGTGACAACAACGCTAACCAAGGATTCCAACCCGCCACAGTGGCATTCCCTCCCAGCCACTGAAGCTGCCCAACTGCTCGACACCAATCTCCAAACAGGCTTAAGTATCGCCGATGCCGATCGCCGACACGCCCAATTTGGTGCCAATCAACTAGTTGGTAAAGCCGGAAAAAGTGCTTGGCTGCGGTTTGTCCTCCAATTCAATCAGCCGCTACTGTACATTCTGCTGGCTGCTGGGGTAGTAACAGCCCTATTAGAGGAATGGGTCGATTCTAGCGTGATTTTTGGCGTGACCATTATTAATGCCATTATCGGCTTTGTCCAAGAATCCCAAGCTGAAGGGGCAATCGCGGCCCTCGCCAAGTCCGTAACTACCGAAACAACCCTTATCAGGGACGGTAAAACCCGGAAGATTCCTGCCGAGCAGTTGGTGCCAGGGGATCTCGTCCAGCTTGCAGCGGGGGACAAGATCCCTGCCGATCTGCGGCTGATTGCTGTCAACAATCTCACCGTGGATGAATCGGGATTGACAGGTGAATCAATGCCGATTCAGAAAAACACCACGCCATTAGCCGCGACTACGACATTGGCAGAACGTACCAGCATGGCTTATATGGGCAGTTTGGTTACTTCTGGACAAGGGCAGGGCTTGGTAGTCGCGATCGCCACTGCGACCGAAACCGGGCGGATCTCGCAATTGATGGAGCAGAGCACCGATGTCGAAACGCCGATAACCCGCAAGCTGGGCAAATTTAGTAAAAATTTGCTGTACATCATCTTGGGATTGGCAGTACTGAACTTTATCGTGGCACTGCCCCAAAATGAATCTTGGGTAGAGGTCTTCACTACCACCGTGGCTTTTGCCGTAGCAGCCATCCCGGAAGGCTTGCCTGCGATCGTCACGATTACACTAGCAATCGGCGTTTCGCGCTTGGCAAAACGCAATGCGATCGTCCGCAAGCTAGCAGCCGTCGAAACGCTCGGTAGCACGACCGTCATTTGTTCCGATAAAACCGGAACGCTCACCGAAAATCAGATGACAGTCCAAGCGATCTACGCAGGCGATCGCGACTATACGGTGACGGGGGTTGGCTATGCGCCCGACGGGAAAGTGTTATTGGCAGATCGCCCGATCGTCCAGACGACACCCGCCCTGATTCAATGCCTCACCGCCGGACAGTCGTGCAATGATTCCCATCTCCAATCCCAAGCGGGGCAATACACGATCGTCGGCGATCCTACCGAAGCCGCCTTGATTGTCTCTGCCCAAAAAGCCGGATTAAATCGCCAAGACTCAGACTCTCAACTGCCGAGAATAGATACGATCCCGTTTGAGTCAGCATTTCAGTACATGGCGACCCTGCATCAAACCAACTCCACCGAGCTGTTAATCTATGTCAAAGGATCGATCGAATCGATCCTCCAACGGTGCGATCGCCTCCTCGACGATCGCGGTCAGTTTGCCACTCTAGACAGAGCGAGGATCGAGCGCAAGGTCGATGAAATGGCTCAACAGGGGTTGCGAGTCCTCGCCTTCGCTAGCAAGTCTGTGCCGACCGCACCGCAGCCGCTAGCGCATTCTGACATCGAGCAAGGACTGGTTTTTCTAGGATTGCAAGGGATGATCGATCCACCCCGACCTGCGGCAATTAAAGCGATTCGAGTCTGTCAAGCAGCAGGGATTCAGGTCAAGATGATTACGGGCGACCACATTTTAACTGCCACGGCGATCGCCCGGATGATGCAACTGAGCCAGTCTGAGCCAGAATCCTATACGGGACAAGCACTCAGTCAGATGGACGCACGGAAGTTTGCCCAAGCTGCCTATACGGGTGTCGTCTTTGCGCGGGTGGCTCCAGAGCAGAAATTGCGGCTAGTTGAAGCCCTCCAAGCTCAAGGCGCGATCGTGGCGATGACTGGCGATGGGGTCAACGATGCCCCCGCCCTCAAGCAAGCAGATCTAGGCATTGCGATGGGCATTACTGGTACTGAAGTTGCCAAAGAAGCCGCCGCGATGATCTTAACCGATGATAACTTTGCCTCGATCGCCGCCGCCGTCGAAGAAGGGCGCACGGTGTATCAAAATCTGCTCCGCGCGATCGCCTTCGCCCTCCCAGTCAATGGGGGTGAAGGTTTGACGATTTTGGTAAGCGTACTGTTAGGGCGAGTGTTACCTATTCTGCCATTGCAAATTCTCTGGATTAATATGGTCAGTGCCACTGCTCTAACAGTCCCGCTCGCCTTTGAACCCAAGTCCAAAGACGTGATGAAGTTGCCACCGCGCAACCCCAATGAACCGCTACTCACCCCGCGTCTGCTGCGGCGAATCGCGATAATTTCGCTGTTTAATGTCATCGCCGTTCTTGTTAGTTTTGAATGGGCACAACAAACGATCGGGAATATCGCCGTAGCGCGGACGATGGCTGTCAATACGTTAATCTCTGCCGAAGCCTTTTACCTGCTGAGTATTACGCAATTTGTGCCGTCCCTATTTGCCAGACTCCGCGATCGCCATCACCAGATTGCCTATATGCCCGCGATCGGCATTATCGCCATCCTCGCTTTGCAATGGTTGTTTGTCGAGTGGAGCGTGATGAATCAATTGTTCCAAACAGTACCCCTGAGTTTCGATCGCGCCCTAATTAGCGTTGTTGTCAGCTTACCGATCGTGATTATTGTCAAGCTCCTAAATCGGTTCGACCCGATCGAGTAGCTAAGTAAAAGCATAATCTATCGCCTATTCCATACACCTTTTGATAGAAGGTTTATCACCAACTTCAATGATAATCTTACATTTAAGGTTCGATCGATATCGTCCGATCGATCTTTCAATCCTAATTCATGCCATAAATATACACGTAAAAGATCCCATGAAAAAAATATTGAATTCGATCCAAAACCTATTTGTCAAAAGCTTATGGACAATTGGACTAGCAAGTTTGATCTTGGCTACCAACCTTATCCTACTCCCCTCTAGCTATGCCGCACCGCCAATTGCTCGCGCTAATGAAAAAGTAATTCAACCATTTGAATTGACAAATCCTGCCGCCACTCGTTCGGAAGCATACGATGAGATTGCTAAACTCAATAAAGATCCCAAAGCTCTCATCGAAGCTGAAATGAAAGAAGAGCAAGCCGAAGAAAAAGCCTTCAAGCAAGAACAAAAAGAGATCGAGAGTGCGGGTAAATAATTCTAATAGTCCCCGACTTCTTGGAGAAATCGGGGATCTGAATCAGCAATATCTGCCCACCATCTTAATTTTAGCTAGATTTATTATTATTTAGGAGTGGCTTGCAGATCCGGTCTTTCTTCAGGCAAAATAGCACCTTCGATCGGGCAAACCTGAATACAAATGCCACAGTCGATACAAGTCGAAAAATCAATCCAATACCAATCGGTACCCAACGTATTTTTCCCTGGGCCATCATGAATACAGGCGACGGGACATGCCGCTACACAGTCAGCTATACCTTCACAAACATTGGTAACGATCGAGTGAGCCACAGTTTCTTCTCTCTAATTTTGAGGGCAACAATAATTAATATTAACGTAGATGACATGTCTCGATCGACACGTCTCTAAGTCATAATTTTGGGAACTTTGAAGAAATCAGTTTCGCGATCTGGTGCCGCATCATAGATACCTGCCAAGTTTTCGTACGAAGATCGATCGTCGTGACGGGTAATATTGCTCATATCAATGGCTCTAGTCGTCGGCTCGACATCATTGGTATCGAGTTCGCTCAGTTGTTCAAAGTAGTCGAGAATACTACTCATCTGACCCGCATATTGTTCTTCTTCGTCGGGAGTCAGTTCCAATCGAGCCAAAAGAGCGACTTTGTGTACTTGTTCGCGATCGAGCATGGGTAAGGGGTAAAAGGTAAGGGGTAAGGGGTAAGGGGTAAAAGGTAAAAGGTAAAAGGTAAAAGGTAAAAGGTAATAGAGAGAACATCTAAACTCTATTCACCATCCACCATTCACTATTCACTATCCACTAAAAATAAATATCTATTTGCGATCGTCCGGTAGTTTTGAGCCAGTTTTGGGCTTCGATATAGTTGTTGGGAGCGATTTTGATGGCTTGAATCCAGTATTCGGCGGCTTTGCCCAAGCAAGCTTCACTAGTGGTGAGATCGCCTTCTTCGGCGGCTTTTTCACCTTGATAGTGATAGATGACGGCGATATTATTGAGAGCTTGGCACAGGCGTGAATTGAGTTCGACAGCCTGAGAGTAAAGGTTTAGGGCGCGCGTATGTTCGCCGTTACTCGCGTGGATCAGACCCATATTGTACAAAATATAGCTGCGATCGTAGTCGTTTTCTTCGAGTCGAAGGGCTTCTTCGTAGTTGTCTAGAGCTTCGGCGTATTCACCATCGGCTTGCGCGGACATGCCATCGCGATAGTAGACAAAGGCTTCTTTAGCACGTTTGTTGGTAGGCATGATCTTGAGTAAGATATCTGCCATGACGGTAAAGCTTTTGTCGATGAAGTTATCGTTCTTCTGGGTTCTTGGCATAAGAGTTAAATTAAATAATCATTAGTAATCGATAATTGAGTGGCGATCGGCACCCATCATCTATTTTACCGTTCTGGGAAATGAAACCAAGGGCTAGTAACAATTCTCTTTAGTTAGCCAGCCTCTGTAGCGGTCTCACTAATATTTTTAGAGTCGCTACCTAAAAATATTGCGAGCGTAGATCGAAAGCCAATATCGATACTTATTATAATCGTCCAGATCCTTGTCCTCCCAACCTCATACGATTTCTGGATTCGACAAACTACATTGGCGTGTGAATTTTAGTCTCTTGGCAGGGTATACTGATGTTAGATTAGAATTTAGCCTTTTGTAGTATGGTATTCTTGTACTATTCTAGCAATCGAGTTTCACCTCCCCCGATATCCATTACAAGGAATTAAATAAATGCGTATCATTGATAGCTTCGCAATTGCATCATTGCTCACAGTAGGTTTTACAGCTCCATCTTTAGCTGCGACTATTGCTAACGGTAGTTTTGAAACACCAGCATTGTCACCCGGTGGCGCGCAAGGTTTTGCCGCTGGAAGTAGTATTGGTGGTTGGAATGTTTTAGGTGGTGGAGTTGTGCTATTAGAAACCACCTATAGCGAGTCAGCTCCTAATAGTATTAACGCATTTACAGCGGCAGAAGGTTTTAATAGTCTCGACCTGACTGGTTCTGGTAATACAGGAACTGATAGTGGTGTAGAACAAGCGATTGCTACCAACGCTGGTGAAGTTTATCGTTTGGCCTTCTCTGTTGGTGCTGCTAACGGTGGCCCAGTGTACCAAACACCCTCAAGCTTAGGACTGAGTATTGATAGTGGTTCAAGAATCGCATTCACAAACTCTACATTCTCCGCAGGTACTGTAAATTGGCAGTCGTATTTCTATGACTTTACTGCGACATCCGGATCTACCTCGATCGCTTTTTTAAACAGTACATTAGACAACAATTTCGTAGGTCTGGACAACGTTCAAATTTCGACCATATCTTCTGCTGCCAGCGTCCCTGAGCCTTTCACCATTATTGGTTCTATCGTTGGGGGTAGCGCAGCATTCCGGATGAGAAAGAAACTAAAGTCTAACTCTACCGACAAAAACTAGAATCTAGACATCCAACTCATCAATAATAAATAAACCCTCTCTTAACAATTGCTAAGAGGGGGTTTATTATTAGCTCAGAGATCTCAACACGATCTTGGTGACTAGAATTAGCGAGCGCAGTGCGAGCATCTACACCGATCTGCTCATTCTCGAATTTTGCTAGCTGCCATCGCGACCTGGGAGCATCCCAATTTTTATTAGTTTGCTAAATAATAAGTTTCTCTCAAGCCAGACTTGAGGAAATGCGGCGATCGAGACTAGTTTATCTTTAGGGATTGTAAAAAGTGGGATGATACCTTACCCCAGTTTAGTTTTTCTTCAACCAGCTAAACATCGCGCGGAGATCCTTACCGACTGATTCGATTTGGTGCTCGGCTTCCAAGCGACGGACGGCAGTGAAACCAGCATTGCCAGATTGTTTTTCGAGGATAAATTCGCGGGCAAATTGTCCCGATTGAATTTCACTCAAGATCTTCTTCATCTCTAGCTTAGTCGCATCGTTGACAATCCGGGGGCCGCGCGTGTAGTCGCCATATTCAGCCGTATTCGAGATGCTACTCCGCATCTCTGCCAAGCCACCAACGACAACGAGATCGACGATCAGTTTAACTTCGTGGAGGCACTCAAAATAGGCGAGTTCGGGTTGATAACCTGCTTCGACGAGCGTTTCAAATCCGGCTTTAATTAAGGCGCTTAAGCCGCCACATAATACTGCCTGTTCGCCAAAAAGGTCGGTTTCGGTTTCTTCGCGGAACGTAGTTTCGAGGATACCCGCTCGGGTACCACCAACGCCTTTAGCATAAGCCATCGCTCGATCGCGCGCTTGACCGGAAGCATCTTGATAGACAGCAAATAAAGCAGGTACCCCTTGACCTTTTTGGTACTCGTAGCGCACCGTATGTCCGGGGCTTTTGGGTGCGACCATGATGACATCGACATCTGCTGGTGGCAAGACTTGCCCGAAGTGAATGTTAAATCCGTGGGCAAAAGCCAGCGTTTTACCCGCGCTCAGGTTTGGTTTAATCTCTTTTTCATAAATTTCCCGCTGGACTTCATCGGGCAGCAAAATCATAATCAAGTCTGCGGCGGCTGATGCTTCGGCGACTGTTTTGACGACTAAACCTTCGGCTTCGGCTTTGGCTGCCGATTTACTACCTGGGTAGAGACCGATAATTACTTTGACGCCACTATCTTTCAGGTTGAGAGCGTGAGCGTGACCTTGGGAACCATAACCGATAATTGCTACAGTTTTGCCGTTTAATAGGTCTAAATTAGCATCGGCATCATAATACATCTTGGCCACGATCGATCTCTCCTTAACCTGTAATTATCTCTAATATTTCCTACTCTAGCGTTACCAGCGAGTGTATATTCACTCGCCATGTATTGCCGCAGGCAAAGCATTTTACCATGTCACGGTAGAGCGATCGCGATCTTTAGGTTTTAGGTTTTAGGTTTTAGGTTTTAGGTTTTAGGGAATAAAATGTGCCCCCGTCTCCCCGTCCCCCCGTCCCCCAACTCCCAACTCCCAACTCCCATCTCCCTACAAACTAAATTTCCGACGGTAATTAGCGACAGATTCTACCAACCCGATCGCGATAAAATTGGTAATTAGTGCCGAGCCACCATAGCTGATCCACGGTAATGGTATCCCTGTTACGGGGGCAATCCCGATCGTCATGCTGATATTGACAATCACTTGAAAACCAATCATCGCAAATACGCCAATCGCCAGCAGCGAGCCAAAATTATTAGGCGCTTGACAGGCGACTCGGAGCAACCGCCAGCAGAACAAGAAAAAAGTTGCCAGCAAACAAATCGCGCCGACAAAACCCAGTTCTTCCCCGATCGACGAAAAGATAAAATCGGTATGCTGTTCGGGGATAAAATTGAGCTGCGTCTGGGTACCTTGATGGAGTCCCTGTCCCCAAAACTCTCCTGCTCCGATCGCAATTCGGGATTGAATTAAGTGATACCCAGCACCGAGCGGATATTTCTCAGGATTGAGAAAGACGATCAGACGGTCTTTTTGATATTCTTTGAGAATATGCCAAAATACCTGTCCGAGTAAACCAAAGCCAATATTCACCCCGAATGCCACTACAGAACTCACCCATCGCCAAGGCAATGTCAACCAGCCAACTACCCCCATCAAGACCGCCCAAATAATCCACAGGGGGATACTCAAGCTGTACAAAATTGCTGCCATCAGCGGCGATACGAGTAGCACCAGCCAGCCGGGATTGGCATTCGCCCAGTACAACATTCCCAGCGAGATCGCCCCAAATACCAAAGATGTCCCCAAATCTGGCTGAATAAATACCAACAACCAGGGTGGAACGGTAATTGCCAATGCCCGGAGAAATGTCGGCAGGGTATTCGCTGGACGACGATGTAAAATTGCTGCCAACGTAATAATCAGCGCCACTTTGGCAAACTCTGATGGCTGGACTGTCAGCCCTGCAATATTAATCCATCGTTGCGCCCCCTTGGCACTATTGCCTAGAAAGTCAACCGCCACTAGCAAACCAATACTCAAACCATAAGTAACCCAGTGCCAGCGCAGTAAATGATTGTAAGAGATCCGGGCGATTCCCAATGCGATCGCTAAACCAATTCCACCCACCAACCAGTGTTGCAGCCAATGAACCACTGGTTGATTTAACTCGGTACTGTGAATCATCACACCGCCAAAGAAAGTTAAACCTACAGTCATCAGCAATAGCAGCCAGTCCATCTGTTGCCAATGAATAAACAGATCTCGCCAGGGCGATCGATTTGATGAGGATTTGTACATGGGAAATTGGGGAAAGGGGAATGGGTAGCGGGTAGGGGGAAATGGGAAATGGGGGAAGAGGTAAAAGGTAAAAGGTAAAAGGTAAAAGGTAAAAAGTAATGGGTAATAATGGAC
>NZ_JANLWO010000121.1:0-2051 GCF_031364565.1 Chamaesiphon sp. OTE_20_metabat_361 | reverse complement strand
GGTCTTCCAAGTCTTTTTTAGCTGTCAAAAAAATAAATGGTACCAACTGTCCGGGTCTGGTTGCCCGCAGGCGGCGACAAAATTCCAAGCCATCCATCCCAGGCATCATGATGTCCGACACGACCAAATCTGGCGGATCTTGAGCGAACAGTTTCAACCCTTGGACTCCAGAGGTGACTACTCGTACTGAATAACCCCGCTTTTCCAGATAGCGTGTAAGTACGGTTTGGAGGGTTTTATCGTCGTCTACTAGTAAGATTTTTTTCACGGTTAAATCCTTTGAGTCAAAATGACTTGGCAGGTAAATGGGTAAGAATAGGGAAATTAATAAATTTAGATGTGTAGTTTGTGTATTCTAATGAGCGAGAATTTAAATATACGTGGCCAGTTGCCTTCAAGTTAGTGAAAACTTGCTAACTTATCGCTTGTCGATTGTAGTCTAACATCGCGATCGCCGCTAATTGAATCTGGCATGGACAAAATCCGCTACCACAGAAGAGTCGTGCGTTGCAATTGTCTAGTTACTCTAGCTATTCATACATACAACTATACAACCAGGAAAGTTACTAAAGATATCCAAAAGCTTTAATCCCCAGCAACCGATCGCTAATTTCTAGCAAAGATAGCTCGAAGATGTTCCTAACTATCCTATTATTCCCGCGATCTGGGAGATCTCACCAATGTAGAAAATATTGATGTCATTTTGTAACTGCGGGTCTGGTGTCGAGGCGAGCGAGGTTAAACCGAGCATTCTCTACATCAGAATACCCCAATCACGATCGGATCTGGTGCGATCGCGATCGCGTGCGGGTACATTACAGGCATTAGTTTGACAATGGCTCAAAACGATCGTTAGCCGCTGCAAAATCTTAGTTGGCGCAAAAATTGCGTCAACTAAATAGTACGTGTTCGATCGATCGAGCTGAAGGGGACACAGAGCGTTTCTGCCAGCAGAATTGGCGAGATCGCCTCAATTCTACACTTGGTAAATCTAGTTTTGGCGTTGCTGAATCTGGGTATGATACCAATCGAAATCCCTTGCCCTCACCCCGCCCTCGCCTCCGGCTCTGGCTCCCCTCTGTCTTGTCGTTGCTTGGTTGATTTTCATGGTCGGGAAACCCGACCGAAAATCAATCCGCTTTTTTATTCGGGGGGAACCCTAGACATAAAAACGCCGCTCCCAAGCTTGGGAGCAACCCAAATCGCGCTGAGGTTCCCTCAGCGTGCGTTTGGGTCAAGACAGCGGCGCATCGAACGGGAGGTTCCCTCCCGTTTGTGTGCGTCAAGACAGAGGGGTTGGGGGTGAGGGCAAGATTTGCGCATTTCATACCTCAATTCAGCAACGCCCTAGTTATAATTATTCGAGCGTGGCAACGATTACAGTAATGTTATCACTGCCACCATGCTGTTTAGCCGCATCGACTAGCGCTTGGGCGGCGAGTTCTTCGGTTTCGGCTTGCAGATGAATCGCAATCTCCTCGTGAGGGACTTCTTCGGTCAAACCATCACTACAGAGTAGAATCCGGTCGCCAGCCTGAACTTGTTGAGTCTGAATATTAATCTGACGTAAATCGCGACGACCCAAACAATGAGATAGTACGTGACGCAATGGGTGGACGCGGGCTTCGTCAGCAGTAAGCTGACCCAATTTCATCGCCCTAGCCACCCAAGTATCGTCTTCGGTGATCGAGTCTAGTTTGTCGCCTCGGAGCCGATAGAGCCGCGAATCGCCAACATGCGCCGACCATACCAAGTCATCCCGAAACAAAATCGTCACCAGGGTAGTTCCCATATCGGCGCGTTGAGTATTTTGTTCTTGATCGGTGACGATCGCATCGTTGGCAGCGAACAGGGCTTGGGCGAGCAGGTTTTTGGTATCGGGTTCGGATTCCCAATTACGCTCGATATAAGTATGTGCGGTTTCGATCGCAATCCGGCTGGCTTCCTCGCCACCTGCATGACCGCCCATACCGTCGGCAACGATAAAAAATCGTCCATCAGGATCGATGTGATAGGCGTCTTGGTTGGCACTCCGTACCATCCCTTTATCT
>NZ_JANLWO010000113.1:0-3139 GCF_031364565.1 Chamaesiphon sp. OTE_20_metabat_361 | reverse complement strand
TTCCAGTCGGCTTTGGATCGGTGCGGGCGACTTGAGATTCATCGCCTGCATCATCTGCCGAATCGAAGGGGCGTGTTGGTGTTCGCGAATATAATCGACCAACCAATCATAAAGTTCCTGTTGAGCCTTAGTTAATTCCATAATTAGAGCGTGTGAAATTCAATATATAACTACTATAGATCTGTCGTACTAATTAAGTCTACTCGATCGCTAGTAATTATTTAAATAAATTCAGCTCGTCTCCAAAATTAGCTAATTTTACTTGTCGAGTGGTGTCAATTTCCATCCCGATCGGCTTTGTCTACTAATGACTTTCCCCTGAGACTACATTATTTTGCCTTTAAATTATGCGCTTTATAAAAAGTTTCCAGGCTGTTAATATCGCCGACGAACCGCCAGTGCCAAGGCTCATAACTCACTTTTTGAATGTTGTCCTTGGGAAAGGATAGCTCGAAACTATAGGTAGCAGCGTTAGCTTTGAGCCATTTATAGGCAGGTGTAGTGTCAAAGTTTTGATTTAAATTGGTGGCTGGTACCGTGCCATCGCCGACATCTACGGCGTACCCAGTATGATGTTCGCTGTATGTTGGCGGTGCGCTAACTTCAGCACGTTTGCTCGGTTGTTGACCGCGTGCGGCTCCAACTCCAAAAAAGAGGCGTTTTTGATCTTCGACCGATCGAAATGCCGAGATCGTCGTAATATTGACGCCACTGGCTCTAGCTGCGGCTACCATCGTTTGAAATTTCGCCGCCGCATTTTTTCGCAAGCGATACCCACTACCGATCGAGACTAGCTCGGCATCGGGAGCTTCGGTGTAGGGCAGATGATTGAGGAGATTATCGGTGGTCGGACTATTTCCCGGCGCGGCGTTTGAGTCGCTGGGATTGTTGGTGCTGCTAACTGGCGTGGGTGGGGACGGCTGGGAAGTGATGCCAAACATTACCGCAGCGCCACCTGCGAGTAAAATTGCCACGCCGACGATCGCGCCGCCAATGGGCAATCGACGCGGAGTGACTGCCGGATCGGGGTTGGTCGCTCGGGGTTTGGTGCCGTCTCGTAAGGCGGCGGGAATGTCTTCGGCTTTACCTGGTTTAGACCGATCTGAGTTACTCAACTGCTGCTCCCTGGTGCGAATATATTGCATTTTGACATATAGGCGATCGCTAACGATCGTCGATCGTTTGAGTTTTTAGCTGGCTTGAGAAGGATTGACTACGGCGAGGCGGCAAACGTTAAATATTAGTTAGTTGCGATCCTCCTAGCGGAGGCAGAACCCGGATCTGGGGGTTCCGACCCCCAGACCCCCCGTTGAAAGGCGGGACGCCGCCTCTCAAACTCTCCTGCGTAAGGGTCGATTTGTGAGGATTGGAGTGGGCTTTATGGCATTCCATGGATAGATTTTATGCGGCTGTTATGCAGTAGTAGGCTCCCATTAAAAAACACCGGATCGAGTCAATCGATAAAACCCTTACCTTTTACCTTTTACCTTTTACCTTTTACCTTTTACCCGTCCCCCAGTCCCCCAGTCTCCCAGATTCAGCAACGCCGAAAACTCAACTAATTTGATGCAAAGCTTCGGCTAAATCAGCGGCGGTGAGGTAGCGATCGAGGGGTCGGCGGTGGGTGGCTTTATCGATGAGTGCTTGGAGTTGGGGCGTGACGCCGGGTACTGAGGAGACGTTGAAGCGGTAGCCATCTGGGTAGAGTTCGAGAAATTCCGCCGGATTGCGCCTGGTGAGTAGAAAAATTAATGTCGGCGCGATCGCGTACAGATCTGATTGGGTGCAGGGTTTGCCGTTATTTTGTTCGGGTGCCATGTAGTCGGGTGCGCCAATTTTAGTGCCGCCGAGGGTGCCGATCTCTTTGACAGCTCCAAAGTCGAGCAAGAAAACTCGCTGGTCGATCGTCCGGATGAGGATGTTTGCGGGTTTAACGTCGCGGTGGATCAGTGGCGGTTGTTGTTGGTGGATATAGCCCAAAATATCGCACAGTTGCACCATCCAGTCGATCGCTTGAGCGAGGGCGACTTTGCCACGCTCCATCACATATACGTCCAAATCCTGTCCGTGAATTAGTTCCATTGCCAGATATTTGCGAGATCCAGCAACGAAGAAGTCATAATATTGGGGAATGCCGGGATGGTGCAAGGTTTGGAGGATTTTGGCTTCG
Organism: Chamaesiphon sp. OTE_20_metabat_361; assembly: GCF_031364565.1. NCBI lineage: Bacteria > Bacillati > Cyanobacteriota > Cyanophyceae > Gomontiellales > Chamaesiphonaceae > Chamaesiphon > Chamaesiphon sp. OTE_20_metabat_361. The sequence continues at coordinate 969 of NZ_JANLWO010000113.1, read as the reverse complement.
CGCTCGAATAATTCCTGCGCTTTGGGAATAATTGCCATGTCGGCATTCATTTCTTTGAGTACCAGCAATTTAACTTTGTCCCAAGCCAAATAAGTCGTACCCATGCCACCTTGTCCCAAGGTTTTGAGGATCTGGTATTGGTGGATCTGATGACTGAAGGCGATCGGTTCGCCGCAGTGCTGGCAAAAGAGGGTGTTGGGTGGATTGTCTGAATGTGCGCAGATTACTGGCTGAATGGGGCTGACGGGGGCGATCGGGGCACTCATGGCATCTAGTTCGATCGTGAGCAGTGCGCCTTCTGGCGAAATTTTGACCCGATCGCCAGTAGTTAGTAATACTCGCTCGATCGACAGATCGTTAACTAAAGTCCCATTGGTGCCTTGATTGCTGAGTTCCCAGTAGCCTCCACCTTGACGCAAGCTTGTATACGAGATCGTGGCGTGCAGCCGCGAAATCGACGGTCGATCGATCGCGATCTCCCGTTCTGGGGAGCGTCCGATCTGAATTGGTGTGGGTGGAAAAAATTGCCACTGCTGTAAGATGTGAGTCTCCCGATCGTCCCACAGCGAAATCTGAATATTTTTCATGTAGCCAGTGGCAACTTAACAAAAAGTAGAGGTTTGCAAGGTTGCGCTCAATCCCCATCCTAAAAAATTAACTATCAATTATCAATTATCAATTAATTTACGTGCCGATCGTGGTGTCAGCAGCATTCGCCAATCAGCAACATAGGCACGAGCATCACTATAAATCGGACTGCGCCGACCGATGGTAGCGGCAAGCTCGATCGCGCTGGTAATCTTGCCCTGCCGATAAATACTAATAGCACGATCTAAGGTGTGGCGATCGGCAATTTCTTGTAGTTCGAGATTCCAGTAACGGACTTGGGATTGAGCATCTTGATAAAGCGCTCTCCCCGGAGCGATCTGATTTGCGATCGCCACGGCTTGAGTAAAATTACCTTTACTA
>NZ_JANLWO010000066.1:0-3856 GCF_031364565.1 Chamaesiphon sp. OTE_20_metabat_361 | reverse complement strand
CTGCCATATCGACTTTTACAGCTTGGGAGGTTTCGACCTGATCGATCGTCGCGGAGGAGATCGACTGGAGGAAGGTATCCATTTGATTGGACAGGGCGATAATCTGTTTCAAGCTGGTTTTGGTTTGTTCGACCGATTGGGTACCTTCGACTACTTGAGTGGTACTCAGTTCCATTGCTTGAGCTACCGCGCTGGTTTCTCGTTGGATGGTTTCGACGATTTTTTCGATTTCCTTGGTGGCTGCGGCGGATTGCGCGGCGAGTTCCCCGACTTCTTCGGCAACGACTGCGAAACCACGTCCTTCTTCACCCGCTCGTGCTGCCTCGATACTGGCGTTGATTGCCAAGAGGTTGGTTTGAAGGGCAATTTGGTCGATCAGTCCGGTGACTTTAGAAATCTGTTGAGAAGATTCACCCAAGCGTTTGACTTTCTTGGCAGTTTCGGAAATCGTTTCGCGCAGTTGGACGATACTTTGAACTGTCCGATCCATTGCTTGACCGCCGATTTCGGCGGTGGATGCTGCTGAGGTGGCGACATTCGCTGCTAGACGCGCATCGGTTGCTACCGATTCGATCGAGAGCGTCACTTTTTCGATTTTGGTGAGCGTCTGCTGAATTCGATCGGCTTGTTTGGTGGCGGCTTCCGTGAGCAGGCGGACTTCCGATTCGTTTTCACCAACGGAGCCGTTTACTTGACCCGCCGCTTCTTTTACCGTACTTACAATGTCTCGCAGACTTTCAATAATCGAGTTAAAGAAGTCACCGACGATCGCGATTTCCCCATCGCTAATTTCCGATCGGACGGTTAAGTCACCTTCGGATGCGCCTTCAATCTCCATCAACAGGCGGAGGAGTTCTTTTTGACGGCTTTCGTTTTCTTTCTTAGCTACTTCAGCACGTTTCTCGGATGCTTGGGCTTCGTACTGGCTCCGCTCGGTGGCTGCATAACCACCCAGACAGGAGGCGATTGGGGTCGCAAAGTCAACTAAGTACTCTGTTTCCCACTCTTCCCACTGATGAATTGCCCCGCAGTGGTGCGCCACTAACAAGCCGAGGACGTTTTGACCTTGGAGGATCGGCACGACCAGATTTGACTTGATTTGGAGTCTGGTAAATAATTGCTTGTGATCGGGATGATAATTAGTCCCCATCACATCATCGGTCGCGATCGTCCGACCTTGGCTGTATTCTGCCATCAATTCGGCTGGAATACAGGCATCTTCGATCCGCTGGTCTTGAGCCTTGACAAATCCAGGGGCGACTGCTTCCCCGACGATATGACCGCTACCACCAGGGAAAAAGCGATAAATGACTACTCGATCGGCTTTGAGCTTGGCGCGGCTTTCTTCGAGGATATAGGTAAGCGGCGTGACCATTTCTTGAGTAGTTTGAGCGCGCGAGATCGTCGATAGCAATTGTTCGCGGACGGCTTTATCTCGTTGTCTGGTGGCTTCGAGTTGACCGCGCTCGGAGATCGTAAAGCCACTGAGCGAAATCCCGATCTGTTCGGCAAATTTGGTCAGATAGATACTTTCCCACTCTTGCCAAGCATGAATTTGTTGACAATGGTGGGCGACTAATAAGCCCAAGAGGTTGCCATTTTGGACGATCGGGACGATCGCGTTAGACTTGATATTTAGTCGCGTCAATAAAGCTTTGTGATCGGGATGATAGTTGGCATCGGCGACATTATCATTGACGATGATCCGCCCCTGTGCGTAAGCCGCCAGCATTTGTTCGGGGATACAAGGATCGTTGACCTGTTCGGCGAGCGCACTACTGCCGCCAGCGCCGTAGGATTCCCCGGCAATATAGCCCCGATTGTCTGCCATAAATCGATATACCACCAATCGATCGGCTTTGAGGATTTCTCTCGCCTCAACGAGGATTTGAGACAGCGGTGAGAGCAGATCGTTAGTCGTCCGGGCGCGGGAAATTTCCGCGTACAATTCCGTCCGCCTGGTTTGCTCGGATTGTTCGAGCAATAGCCCTTGAATTTGACCCGCCATCAGGTTGATATTCGTGCCCAATTGACCGATTTCATCGCCGCTGGAGACATCCAATCTACTCTTAAAGTCACCTTGACCAATTTTTTCGACGGCTTTAGCGGCATCCGCGATCGGCTCTGTCGCCCGACTGGCAAAGAATGTCGCTAAGGCAACTGTAAATAATGAAGTCAAACCCGCTCCAGCGAGGATTGTCAGCAGTAGTCCGCTCAAAGTCGCGTTAGCTGCCTCTTCATCGATCGAGGCTACCGCTACCCACGGAAGTTGCTGCATTCCCTCCAACTTGCCAAAGGAAGCCGCACTGAGCAGTTCGGTACCACTTTTGCCCTGATGCTGCACTATTCCTTCTTGCTTGAGGGCACTAGTGATATCGGCATCTATTGATTTACCTGAATACTCACCATTGGAACTGATAAAGACAGTATTGCTACGCCGATCGAAAATATGATAATTTTGGGTCTTGGAGGCTAGATCTTTTAGTGGTACATTCAATCGATCGATCGGCGCTCTCGTCCGCATCACCCCAATAATTTGACCAGTACCCAAATCTTTAATCGGTGCGGCAAAATGTACGACGATTTGACCGCTACTTTTCGATACTTCTGGGGCGGAAATTACGGTTTTACCTGTTTTGAGAACTTCTTGAAAGTATGGACGATCGAGGTGATTGGTTAATGGCTTACCTTTACTCTGGGAAATCGGATTACCTTGGAGATCGAAGGCGGCGATACTATCATATACTTGATAGCTGTTGATATACTGGTCTAACAGTTTGAGCTTGGAGTCTGCTGATGTAAATGCTGATACTTTAGAGTCGGCAAAAACTGGTTGTGCTGCTAGAGTTTCTACGTCACCATTCCGCTCGAAGACAAACCGATTAAATTTATCGGCTATTGTTTCTGCCCGAGTTTTTAGAGATTGAACTGTCTGTTCTTTGAGGGCGTTGTTAATCTGGGAATAGCTAAGTGTCCCAATTACTGCCAACGGTGCTAGCCCCAAAATAGTGGCGATTAATGTGGCTTTAGTCTTCAGGCTCAAATTGCGCCACTTTGATGTAGTCGCTAAGTTTGCTGGACGATCGCTGGCATTAAATTGAGTTGCTTCGTTAAACTGATTCATAGTTAGATGATGTAATTAATATAATCGATCTCTACAGATCGCAAACTGGACGATCGGACTCTCGATCGCTGTAACTGGGGGGAAAATCTCGACCACGAACAGCAATTATCAACTGTGAACTGTCAATTGGTTCAACACCTGGGCATTGATAATTGCCTCGGGTTCTAGTACCAATACCAACTCTTTTGCTTGTAAAATCCAGCCGCGCAAATAAGGCGTAAATGCTGGATTAAAACTCCCGATCGGCGATTCGATTTGTTCTTGGGCAAATCGGGTCACTCCTTGAATCGATCGGACGGCAACCGCCAGCGGGACATTGGCAACATTGAGTAAGGCAATATCATAACTGTGTGCGTGGCGATCGAGTGGCTCCAAGCCAAGGATTTCCGGCAAATCTACCAGCCATAGCAAGCTACTCCGACGATTGAATAGCCCCAAAATCGGCGACGGCAAATTGGGAATTACCGAAATTCTCCCCGCAGGTAGCACGATCGCTTCCTGGGTTTGCAGCATCGGTACGACGGCAGAAGTTTGCTCGTCGAGCTTGAGCCGCAAAAACATATCACCGCTAGTTCTGCTCGATCTTTTGTTGGGTAGGGTAGTGACGCTCTTGGGGGGGAGATGGGAGTGGGGAGAGGGTGAAAGGTAAAAGGTAAAAGGTAAAAGGTAAAAGGTAAAAGGTAAAAGGTAAAAGGTAAGCCGACTCTGCCCTCTGTCTTGATTCGCTACCCT
>NZ_JANLWO010000039.1:0-6135 GCF_031364565.1 Chamaesiphon sp. OTE_20_metabat_361 | reverse complement strand
GTGGTTCCTCGAAAAACGCACTTTTGATACTAAAGGTACCCTGGTGGCGCTTTTAGCAGCCGCTCTGAGCAGATTTGCGACTGGGGGAGATATGGTAATTTGTGCGATCGTTTGCTTCTTGGCTGCCGCTGCACTGATCTTTCTGGGCTTTCAGGAGGAAGATCCGCGCAAAGTGGGCAAGATTAAGCTGAATATGACCGATCGAGCCACGGCGATCTACAATCTCGCTCTGGGTTTAGAGGCGATCGCAACTATCCTAATTATTGCGGGTACTTATGCTGCGGGTGCTGGCGATAGTATCTATATTTATTGGCTCGTCGCCGTTGGTTTGATTCAATCTGCCCCGCTCTGGATTGTCATCGCTAATGCGATTTTATGGCCGAACGAACTCAAGAAACAACAAGCCTTTCGTCAGGAAGCTAAAGACATCCTCGCCGACTATCAGCCCTACACGATCGGGATTACTGGTAGTTATGGTAAAACCAGTACTAAAGCCATCTTAGGGAGTATTTTAGAAGCGATCGAGCCGACATTTTGGACGCCCGGTAGTATCAATACCGAAATGGGTATTACCCGCCAGATTCGCGAAAATCTCAAACCCCAACAGCAGCTCGCCATCATCGAAATGGGCGCGTATCAAATCGGCTCGATCGCGAAATTGTGCCGTTTTACCCCACCCCAGGCGGGACTAGTTACCGCTGTCGGCGTGATGCACCTCGAACGCTTCGGTGGTGCTGAAAATATCTACAAAGCCAAATGCGAACTCGCTCAGGCTATTCCCGCCGATGGCTTGCTCGTCTGCAATGGTGACAATCCCGGCGCGCGTCAAATGGCGACAGATTATCCCAAAGCTACTACCCTCCTCTACGGATTGGAACCAGAGATCGGACATCTCGACTGCTGGATGTCGGATATCAAAGCCAGTATGGAGGGCACCACATATACGATTCATTGGCAAGGGAAAGAGTATCCCGGCTTCACCAAACTGCTGGGAGTACCGATGCTCTCCAATCTCGTCGGTGCCTTCACGATGGCTTGCGCCCTCGGTAAAGATCCCGATTATGTCATCGCAGCAATCTACAATCTCGAACCTGCGAATAGTCGTCTCAATCTCCGCAAAAACGGCGATGGTTTCATACTCGACGACTCCTACAACTCTAACCCGATCGGGTTTGCCTCCGCGCTCGAAGTCCTAGCTGTCCTTGAAGGTGGGCGCAAAATCTTGATGACTCCCGGCATGGTGGAACTCGGCGAAATTCAAGCAGCCGAGAACCGTCAGGTGGCGCTCAAAGCTGCCTCAATCTGCGATCTGGCACTTGTCATTGGCGATACTAATAAGGAAGCACTCAAAGCCGGATTGCTCGAAGGTGGATTAGCTCCCGATAAGTTAATGGAATTTCCCAATCGCGATCTAGCGCTGGCATATCTCACCAGTCCCGAACACCGCCAAGCCAAGGACATGATTTTGATTGAAAACGATCTGCCCGATCTGTATGAATCGATCGCGGGGTTTTAGAATAGCTATATAACGTCAGTTCGGGATAAGTTTATGCAGTCATTAGCAGCCAAACCATTCTTACTAGATATTCACAGCATCACCCTGCGAGTTACTCATGAAGAGTTCGAGATGCTCTGCCAAGATAACCCAGAACTGCGACTGGAGCTGACAGCTAATGGAGAATTGATAACAATGGTACCAGTCGCGCTAGAAAGTTCAGAGCAAAATGGAGACTTGTTCGGGGAGGTTTGGGCTTGGAATCGTCAAACCAGATTGGGAAGAGCTTTTGACTCATCTGGTGGCTTTACTCTGCCCAATGGCGCAGTCAAATCGCCTGATGTCACCTGGATTGGGAAACCAACAGCCGATGAACTTCCGCGTGGGGTTACTTTCCCTGAGCTAGTCCCCGATTTTGTCATCGAACTACGATCTCAAAGTGATAGTCTCAAGACTCTCAGAGAAAAGATGGAGGAGTATCGAGCGAATGGAGTGCGTCTAGGCTGGCTAATCAACCCCCAACAGCAACAGGTAGAGATCTATCGGCTCGGACGGGATGTAGAAATATTAGAATCGCCTGCTACCTTGAGCGGGGAAGATGTATTGCCCGGTTTGACGATCGATCTCAGCTCGATTTTTGAATCCTAATTACGCTCATCTATATCTTGTAATTTAGAATCGATCGGTTTTTACTAGTGATGCCGAGATTCGCTGGCGATCGCCGATCTTGAATACTTTTTATGCAGTCTCTAAGTGTACGCTGAAGGTGTCGATCGTACAAGTACGGATTCCTAGCTTATGGATTTCTCCTTTGATGGGTAATATCAGTGGGAGTATTAAGTAATTTGGCTTAGTTTTGCTGTGAGTACTTCAACCTTCATAAGTATAATAGCTTACTTTAGACATAATTGATACATCTTTGCAAACATACAAATACCCCGATCGTGAAAATAACATCCTTCCCATTCAGCAATACCAAACTCAATCGTTCAGTCTTTTTTTCCGTACTGTCTTTAGCTGTTGCTGGCACAGCAATCCAATCTGAAAACGCTCATGCCGTAGACCTGAATTTTGGTGCTGCAACTACCGCCAATAACCTTGCTTCCGGCTTTGCTGGCCTTACATTAGGCCCTGGAAACAGTCGTGCGACCATCGATTATCGGAATGTTGCCACAGGGATTGATGCCAGGGTAACTGCTGTGGCTTCTGGTAATGGTACCTTTGCTGGACATTTACCAAACTACTCTACTGCGGCTAACGAACCCGCTGGTGATGCAGGGTTCGTGTATACGGCTGCTAGTGGTGGTACTGGTGGAGCTGGAACTGGAGTAGCTGGCGGACTAAGTTACACATTCGACTTTTACAATAGTGGTGGCACCTTTACAACACGGACTACAGCGCAAGGGCTAAATCTCCGCTTTTTAGTTTATGACGTAGATGGGGAACCCTCCCAAGGTGAAGCCGTCCGCATTGCCAAAGGTAATGGAACGAGTGGCTTCATCAGTTATCAACGTGGTAACGGCGGTACGTCCGTCGCTGGTAACACAGTTGGCCCATTGATTGTTACAGAAGACTTGAACAATTACACTTTTACTGGGCAAAACGACAACATCGCTGAGACCAATAGTGCTGCGGCGACTGTCTTTAATTTCCAAAATACGAACTCGGTTACATTCAACTTTGAAGCATTGACTCGCGCTGGGAGTGCTACAGATAATCCCGTGTTTAGTGCGATCGATGGTGACTTGAGCATCCTCGGTGCGACTGAGACTCTCAAACAAGTAAGTCTTCTCACTAATTTTGGGCCAGTGGTGACTGCTAATGCAGCCGGAACTACTACTCCTGTGCCCGAACCTTTTACCATTATCGGTACATTAGTCGGTGGTACAGCAGCCTTACGGATGAGAAAGAAATTGAAAGCAAGTAGTGGAGTGTAATTAGATTCTTATGTAGACTGTCGATGTTTGAAAGAAGTTTTATGCTGAAGGCGCTGTAATTAATTGCAGTGTCTTTTGTGTGTTGTTGGATGGTGGAGATTCGAGTACGATCGAGGTATTAAGATATCAACGCTCTAGACAATTCGAGCTGTATTTTTAGATTCGATCTGTGGTTGTCGATTTTGGGTGAGTTGCGGAGATCTACCCACCCCGCCCTTCGGGCACCCCTCCGAGGAGGGGAATTTTGGGAGTAGCCCGTCGGGCTAATATGTCTAGAAATTGCTAAACTGCGTTTTGAGGTTTATGCCTTTCCCAGAGGGAAAGGCAAGAAAAGATCCCCTCCTCGGAGGGGTGCCCATAGGGCGGGGCGGGTCAGATCTCCGCCTCCCACCCCACCAATCCCGATCGATCCATATCCTCACACCTCACCATTACATGTCCCCAGATCGACACTTACCAATTTATCTCGATCGACATGCCACCACGCCAGTCGATCCGCGCGTCCTGGCGGCGATGTTGCCCTACTTTACCGAACATTTTGGCAACCCGACTAGTACCACCCACCAGTATGGCTGGGCAGCAGAAGCGGCGGTGACTGGTGCCCGCGAAACGATCGCATCCGCAATCGGGGCGAGTGCCGCAGAGATTGTCTTTACTAGTGGGGCGACGGAAGCTAATAATCTCGCGCTCAAAGGTGTCGCCGAGGCTTATTTTGCTAAAGGGCAGCATATTATCACGCTCCAAACCGAACATAATGCGGTGTTAGATCCGTGTCAATATTTAGAATCTTTAGGATTTACAGTTACTTATTTACCTGTAGAAACTGATGGTTTAGTCGATCTCGATACACTTAGGAATGCGATTCGTGCCGATACGATCTTAGTCTCGATTATGGCTGCTAATAACGAGATTGGCGTTTTACAACCCCTAGCAGCAATCGGCAAAATCTGTCGAGAAAATGGTGTTTTATTTCATACCGATGCCGCCCAAGCGATCGGGCAAATTCCGCTCGATGTCGATTTATTAAACGTCGATTTGATGTCGATGACCGCGCACAAAGTATATGGCCCCAAAGGGATCGGCGCACTCTACGTCCGTCGCCGCAATCCACGGGTTAAGTTATCGCCGCAGTTGCATGGTGGAGGACACGAACGGGGAATGCGATCGGGCACATTATACCCGCCCCAAATCGTCGGTTTTGCTAAGGCGGTGGAACTTGCCTTAGCTGAGATGGAATTAGAGACAGCGCGACTGACGGAGTTACGCGACAGATTGTGGTCGCAACTGTGTCAGATCGACGGCATTTACCTCAACGGTCATCCCACCCAGCGCCTACCCGGCAATCTAAATATTAGTGTCGCTGGTGTCGATGGCAATGCCCTCTTATTGGGCTTGAGAGCGACGGTAGCACTGTCTTCGGGTGCAGCTTGTAGTTCCGCCAAGATCGCCCCTTCTCACGTCTTACAGGCACTAGGTAGATCGGAATCGCTCGCTTATGCTGCACTGCGGTTCGGAATTGGGCATAATAATACAGTCGAGCAAATCGATCGAGTAGCAACAGCCGCGATCGCGACGATCCAAAGTCTACGGAAGTTAGCTTTGAGATCGTGACAATTTACAGGTATAATCGAAAAGAACCAAGAGCGATCGCCTCAAAGAAGAATAAGCTCAGCAAATCTTCTCCACCTCTTCCGGTAATCCAAACTGGATGCGATCGTGTACTTGACAAAATTTTCGTGGATTCTGGACATACCACCATCCTTGTAGCTAATTACTAAGTGCAATGGATTTAGTGAGGATTAGAGGATCGCTCTGATCCGACCTATTTTAGGAAGCTACAGATACAACTCAGATCGAGAGTTTATATCAGTCGTCAGGGCAATCGTCTGAAGATGTCAGCCCAATTGCTACGCACTCACTCGTAGTCGATATTCGGGCAGGAGATCGGCACCAATGCTAGAGGCGATCGACTCTTAACGGTAGAACCTCTCCCATTGACAATTGCCAACGACCACCCTTGTAGCCCAAGTCTAAGATTTAACGGTAAAAATAGATCCGGATCGACAAGTCTGGGCAGTCAGCCCACATTTTGGTTAAGATTACCCAGATTTACCGATCGGGCACAGACTCTTCTTAAGGGAAAAGTGCCTAGAGATTTTATCTAGTCGTTTCGATCGCTCGATCGGTAGCAAACTGCACCGACTAATGTGGTGGGATTTAGTCTTGCAAATTGACTCACCCTCGCAGCTCTTTGCCAAATGTGCTGGCTTGTCGATCGATCGGCAAGTCGCAAACATCTACAATCCATCATCGTGTGAGTGCATCATCGCCCTCAACCTTGCCAACTAGATGTTCGCCACTTTGGTCGCTGGCTGTCGCCACTCAAGCGGTGGCAATGCTAGTACCGATCGTCGTCAACCCTCGATCGAGCCGACTAATTACACAGCAGTTAGCTACTTGGAATTTGGAAACATCACGTCACAATATACCAGCACAGCTCGATCCTTATCGATTCTAGGCGATCGAACATGCTGCTAATTTTCGAGGAAATTGAATGCCAAAGCAAATAATTATTGCGGAGCAACACCGCATTGGTGCCGTATTTGGAGAAGACCAAATTCAAGAATTGGTGGTAGCGACCGGACAACATCAGGTCAGTGATATCTATCTTGGCATTGTCGAAAATGTATTACAAGGGATCGA
>NZ_JANLWO010000038.1:0-4104 GCF_031364565.1 Chamaesiphon sp. OTE_20_metabat_361 | reverse complement strand
CCCCGATGATATCGAGCCGAAACGTAGTTAGGCGATAACTCGATTGCCCGACTAAAATTCTTAATCGCACTATGATGCAATCCTGACAAACTATCGACTACTCCGATCAGATAATTTGCCCAAAAGCAGAACTTATCGATTGCCTTAACTGACTGGCAATCGCGTTTGGTACGTTGATATTCATGCTTGCGGAAATACGTCCAACTCCGCTGAATGAGGGCATTAGTATGTTCTGAGTCCAGATCGATCGCCATACTATAATTAGTCAAGGCATCATCGAGATTACCTAGTTCGGTATAAATTAAGCCTCGGCGGAAATAAGCATTGATAAATCTGGGATTGAGTTCGATCGCCCGATCGTCATCCGCTAGTGCTGCGGTACAGTTGCCCAGACAGCGGTGTGTCTCCGCCCGATCGTCGTAGACTGTTGCTTGCGGCTTGCGATCGATCGTGATGTCGAAATCAGCTAGAGCACCTGCAAAGTCACCTAGCTTTTGGCGCGTGCGTCCGCGTGCGTGGTGAAAAACTGGCTGTCCCGACTGAATGGCAATCGCTTTATCGAGATCGACTAATGCTTGCGGGAGTAGATCCAGTCTTTCGTAACAGATGCCACGATAACAGTAACCATTAGGATCTCGGGGAAAGTCTTTGACATGGCGATCGAGACTCGCTAAAGCTACCTGATAATTTTCGATCTTGACTAGGGCAACTGCATTCAGCCACCGGACAGAGGATCGCTCGGGATCGCGTTCGAGCACGTAGCGACAATCTGCAAGAACTTGATAGTAATTTTTGAAAATCTTATGAACTAAAGCACGCTGGTAGTAAAAATCAAGTTGAGTCGGATCGCACTTAATCGCCAGATCCCAAGCTGAGAGCGCACCTTCATAATCTTGGATCTCATAGCAAATTTCGGCAGCACCGCTGTGCGCGATCGCGAGTGTCGGATCCCATTCGATCGCGATTTTATACGCCGATCTCGCTTGGGCATAGTCTTTGGCTGCGAGGGCTTTTTTGGCGCGATCGCAGTATTTGAGTGCTAAATCTTTGCCAGTAACTGAGGGCGCACTTGTGTCGATCTGGGCGGCTTTAGCAGGCGTTTCGAGCGTTGGTGTGGGCTGTTTTGACTGTATGGGCTGCTTTGGCTGTGTGGGCTGTGTGGGCTGTGTGGGCTGTTTTGGCTGCTGCGTCGCGCCGACTGACGAATTAACTTTAGCCGCTACTGGCTGGCGAGCTGGTGCTTGAAACCGCTGTGGTGTCGGCGATGTGTCGCTCGCCCACGGATCTTCAGCTTCGATTTGCAACGGTTGTGCCTGTGGTACTTCTAACTCGCCAGAGTCACTCCACGGATCTCTAAATAATGGCGATCGAGTCTTAGCAGCTTGAGGCTGAGCTGGAGCTGACAACTTGGCTGAATCTACCGCCGCTGGTGGGGAAGGCATCGCCGTACCCAAAATATCTGAGTAATCATTTTGAGTGGCAAACTCTGGAGTAGTGGAAGAAGATGATGGTTTCGACATAACCGGAGTGCCTCAAGAAATCAGTTTAGTTATCGTATGCTCGGTCAATAAATTCAATCTAATGCGATTTGCTACTGGGCATCGTATTCAGCTCCAGATCCAAACTTCACAATTTATTTATCGCATCGGGAAATCTGTAGTGTGAGTTAGCAGATTGCAAATCAATACAAAGTATTGAATCGATCTTAACTAGCTCACAGCCAAATCGGTTCAGTATTTACACGATCTTTTAGGCTGTTAATGTACTACTCATACTTAAATTAGCTAGATTGGCTCACCTAAAGCCTAGAGCTATCAAGCCTATTCCATGCCGAGTGCCTCGATCGTAAAAGATATTTGCCGATAAAAAACAGTATTTTTGAGCTTTTGGGCGACTAAGGCTGCTTGATGGAGAATGACTTTAGCAGTATCTGGATGTCCCATATGATAGAGAGCCAATCCTTCTGCGTACAAGCCAGTTTCATCGCGCTTGGCTAAGCAGTCAATGATTTGAGCTTGAGTTGCTTGGGCGAGGTGAAAATCATCAGTGGCTTTAGCTTCGTTTTTGAGATCGTGATGTAATAAGCCGCGATGGTAGAGAGCGCAAATAAAGCTAGGCTTAATCTCAATCACCTTCGTAAAACTAAAAATAGCTTCTTGTTTAAAGCCAGATAATGATTGGACTACACCCAATAAATAATTACCAGGCACCGAATTTCGATCGAGCGCTCGCACCCGTTCGCAGTCACTCATTACCGCTGGATATTCACCATGCCGAAAGTAAATCCAACTGCGTTGAATATAGGCGTTGATATCCTGGGGATCGATCTGAACTAACCGATGATAGTCGGCTAAAGCCGCATGAAGATTACCAACTTCAGTATTGATTACCCCGCGCTGATAATGGGCGCTCACTAGTTGCGGATCGAAGCGGATGGCTTGATTGCACTGAATGAGTGCGCGCGGATAATCACCGCGATTGATATAAATATCTGCCCGATTGGCATAGGCTTGAGCCATCTGCGGCTCGATCTCGATCGCCCGATCGTAGTCTGCCATTGCGTTAGTATAGTCGCCTAATTGTTGGCGAATCCGTCCGCGCCTGCGGTATAAAATTGCCATATTATCTGCTAGTGCGATCGCGCAGTCGAGATCGATCGCTGCTTGCTCTAGATTACCTAGTCTTTCGTAGCAAATCCCCCGATAATAATGAGCGTAAAAATCATCGCTCCGGAGATTGAGATATTGATTGAAATTAAAGATCGCTAGTTGGTAGTTGCCCATTTGAAAATGAGCGCGGGAATTCAACCATCTAGCGGAAATATCATTGGGCTGGCGCTCCAGAATAAATTTACAATCTCCTAAAATGCCAGCATCATCGCCAATTTTTTTATTAATCAGCGCCCGAGAGTGAAAGAACTCCAGATTTTCGGGATCGTGCTGAATGGCGCGACTGCAAGCAACTAAAGCCGCTTGATACTCGCCCAGTTGATAGTAAACTCGTGCCAGTCCCCCATCAGCAATAGCAAACGCCGGACTAAGCTTGAGTGCAAGCTGGTAGTCAGCTTGGGCTTGACGATAATCTCTCAGTTCCAGCCAGGAGTTACCCCGAGCGCAGTAAGCCAAGATAAAGTTCGGAGCGAGCGCAATAGCTTGAGTGTAAGCCGCAATCGCCCGCTCGTGCTCGCCCCTAAATGCTCGATCGTTACCCTGTTGGTACAATTTTTGGACTTGGTTATCGACCTGGTGCTTGGGTAAATCTAGCGTTTGTGTAGATGTCAAATTGATTTGAGAGTCCGACATAAATGGTAAGTTTGTCAAGATTGCTTCAGTAACATCCAAGTTGTCATCGCCAAAAAGATGTTTACCTTGAGCTGGGGGAACTTAATTTAACAAAGATTAGACGCGCTCGACACTAGGTCGTCTGACTAGCTAGATTGTCAGTTCGATCGCCGTCTATTTGCACTAGACTGCGATCGATCCGACTAAATCGTATACACAGCAGTACTTATAGACAAGGATAGAGTGACTGTTCTTCTATTATTCCCCGTTATTCACAACTTATATCTACTACAGACATACTTTTATCTACCATTTTAAAATGTGTCAATTCGTAACTTACGAGCAGACAATTAATATTAGTTACTAGAATTACAAACACATATTACTACTTAAAATTCATAATCGGAGTTGCCTACCTGAAAGACGCTCAAACCCAGACCACGCCACATTCTACAGACCTTCGGTCGATCGTCGATAACGCCAATTACATTGTAGCGATCGCGAATGTGAAAATAGTAAAGTTCTGACTTGAGAATGTCATCGGGACGCTGGTCGTTAGCCGCACGCATCAACAGCTCTTTGTAGTTAATATTGTGTTGTTTCAGCCAAGCAACAGTCAGATCGTAGCAGACACTCGATCGACCCGACAAGAGAATAATATGTGTATCTCGTCCTAATTTCTCAATTGTAGTTGCGATCGCAAGATTGACCGCATCTTCATTCACCCGATCCCACGCAAATGGCGAGCGCGTATGATTGATTGCCAAGGTACCATCGATATCTACTAAATAGCAGTTTGGTAGCTGCGGATCGTCGCTAGGTG
>NZ_JANLWO010000017.1:0-2575 GCF_031364565.1 Chamaesiphon sp. OTE_20_metabat_361 | reverse complement strand
CGTGCATTCACAGACGTAGCCGCAACTCCGACAGGACACACAGGTGCTGTGTCCGCGCCGATGGATGAACAGGATGCCCTGTTGTTTTTGGGACTGCATCTGGCGCAATGCTTGGGCAACCGGAGCATCTTCAGTCGTCCCCTAGCCCAAGCATTGCGCCAGATGCAGTCCCAAAAACAACAGGGCATCCTGTTCATCCATCGGCGCGGACACAGCACCTTTGTGTCCTGTCGGAGTTGCGGCTACGTCTGTGAATGCCCGAACTGTGACGTGTCACTGGCATACCATCAGCCCGGAGCCGCCGCACATGCCCAGCTCCGCTGTCACTACTGCAATCATCAGCAACCGCAGCCCCAAAAGTGCCCCGAGTGCGACTCGCTGTATTTTAAATTTTTTGGCAGTGGTACCCAGAAAATAGTCGAAGAACTAGAGCGAGATTTCCCGCAACTTCGCTGTCTGAGATTTGATAGCGAT
Organism: Chamaesiphon sp. OTE_20_metabat_361; assembly: GCF_031364565.1. Taxonomy (NCBI): domain Bacteria; kingdom Bacillati; phylum Cyanobacteriota; class Cyanophyceae; order Gomontiellales; family Chamaesiphonaceae; genus Chamaesiphon; species Chamaesiphon sp. OTE_20_metabat_361. The sequence continues at coordinate 2,101 of NZ_JANLWO010000017.1, read as the reverse complement.
ACTACCCGTACCAAAGGCTCCCATCGCCAGATCCTCACCGCCTTTGTCGAGGGAGAAGCCGATTTATTGGTCGGTACCCAGATGCTCACCAAAGGATTGGATCTGCCCCAAGTCACCCTAGTCGGAGTGGTTGCTGCTGATGGCTTGTTGCATCTGTCTGATTATCGCGCTGCCGAGCGGACATTTCAAACGCTCACTCAAGTAGCTGGACGCTGCGGACGCGGCGAAGAAGCGGGTCAGGTCATCATTCAGACCTACAATCCCGATCATCCCATCCTCGCCGCCGTAACCAAGCACGATTATGCGGCTTTTATTGCCGCAGAATTGCCAGAGCGGCAGATGTTGGATTACCCGCCTTACGGCAAATTAATTTTGCTGAGATTTAGTAGTCTCGATGCTGATGCCGTCGAACGAACTGTCACCGATATTGGCTCGACACTCAACGATGCGGCAATTGCAGGCTGTTATGAAGTCTTAGGCCCCGCACCTGCGACAGTGATGCGGGTGAGCAATCGCTACCGCTGGCAAATCATGATTAAGTATGTCCCCAACGGGACGGCGACTCTACCCGACTGGGAAGCACTCAGGACTCAATGTTCTAATTTAGTCAAAATGACGATCGACGTCGATCCGCAGAACTTTCTGTGAAATCGTTACAAAAATTTAACAATCGATGAGTTAAAATGAAATCTAAACTTAAATCAAATTGTTAAGCCGATCGCCCTCATGAGTGATATACCCGTAGATAACACCACGCTCGAACCGCCTACAGTTGTAGAAGTTCCGCCCACACCAGCAGAACTCAAAGAAAAATATGTCAAGTATGCCATGCGAAACATGGTCAAAAAGGGCGGTAAGTCCCTCCAACATTTTGCGCTGAGTGCGATTGGATTGATGGCACTTTTTGTCGGCTTAGCCTATCTAACTAGATAAGGGATCGATTTGCAGCCGTGGTTAGATCTGGGAGCTGTAGCTTCCCCTCAACCACGACACCTCAGCGTCGATCGCTATCTACCGATCGTCATAAACTAGATGCAGCTAGAATTAACCGTCCAAGACTTGTATCAACCGAGTGTCATCGACGAACACACTTGGATAGATTGGTTTGAGAACTGGTTGCAGACCCCCGCTTTAGGTCTACCCCCAGCCGATACCTATGAGTTGAGTCTCCGACTAACCACCGATGTCGAAATCCAAGCCTTCAACTTCCAATTTCGCCAGCAAGATAAACCAACTGATGTCTTGTCTTTTGCCGCATTAGAGGTGGATTTTCCCCAAGTAGCGGACGATAGTGGCGATTTAGCCATTTATTTAGGAGATATTATTATTTCTGTCGATACGGCTACCAGACAAGCTCCCGAACATGGGTATTCTTTAATTAAGGAATTAGCTTGGCTAGCTAGTCACGGATTACTTCATTTACTGGGTTGGGATCACCCCAACGAAGCAAGTTTGCTGTTAATGTTACGACAGCAAGAAAAATTGCTCGCTTGTAGTGGTTTATAGATCTCATTGATGTGTAAATACAGCTTGCGATTCTTGTTCCGTAAGCGCAAAGCGCAGGCGTTGCCAACGCGAAGCGTCTGCCTGCGCAGAGAGGCTACGCCAACGGCCATATGTGTGAAAAATTCATTTAATAAATCATTATTTTCTTAGTGGGAGTGAACTGTCAATGCAGACTAAACTAGACGAGTCCGTAAACACTACAATCCAATCAGATATGCCAAGCAAAATGTCTACTTCTGTCGATCGACAGCGAACGAAGGCTTGGCGGGTGGCGAGTAGCATCGGCGTAAGTTTTAAGTATGCCGCCGCTGGTGTAACCTATGCGTTTCACACGCAGCGTAACTTTCGGATTCATTGCGTCATGGGCACCCTGGCAATTAGCTTCGGTGCCCTTTTGCGTTTGACAGGGGTGGAGATGGCTGTGATTTGTATTACTAGCGGTCTTGTTTTGACCTTAGAACTATTAAACACCGCGATCGAGTCGGTTGTCGATCTAACTGTCGGTCAAACCTATCACGAACTAGCCAAGATTGCCAAAGATTGTGCCGCTGGTGCTGTCCTGATTTCAGCTTTTGCATCGGTACTAGTCGGTGCT
>NZ_JANLWO010000004.1:0-9037 GCF_031364565.1 Chamaesiphon sp. OTE_20_metabat_361 | reverse complement strand
TGAAGTCATTATCGATACTTTCGCCAACTATCTCACCGCCAAAGGCGATCGCGTCATCGTAGCTCGAACTGCCCCCGCCGCGATCGACCTAGCTCGCAGTCACGCTCCCGATCTCATTTTGGTCGATCTCCAACTTGCCAGCGCGGATGGGAGAGCGACCTTTGAGGCGCTGTGCCGCTTCCCCAGCCCCGTTATCGCCATGACGGCTGGTTTTAGCACTGAGGATCGCGCTCGCTGTTTGCAACTTGGCGCGGCGGCTTACCTCACCAAACCCATCAAACTGCTCGAATTGCACCAGCTCATTCAAGATTGTTTGTACTCAGATCTTGCCTCCACAGATTACTAGTGTTTTAGTGAATAGTGAATAGTGAATAGTGGTTAGAGGGTGCAAGATTGTCTACATTTAAATTGACCACAGATTAATCTTGAAGTATGCTTGGGTATACTAAATACATACCCGATCGATCGATTTAGTTTATACCGATCGGCTTCGATCTATCTTTGCCAGGAATAAGCGCGATCGAGCATGATTATCCTTGGCAGAATATAATTAAGCTTGAATACAGATCTGTAGTTAGATCCATCCCTATCGCTACTTGAGTTTATGCAGATGAATTTTCAAGATGAATACGATCTGGTAGAAGCAGCACCAATGAAAACGTTGGCACCATATGTAGACAGACTCGACAAGCTAGATCGGACGATTTTGGAGGCGCGAGTGAGTAAATCGATCGCCGCCGAAGCGATCGCCACCGAACAGGTGGCGGATCTGTATTTAGAATGTGGTAAGGACAAGGTTGCTGCCGTCTATTTGCAAGCAGCTTACGATCTGTATGTCACCGCTGGCGTGACGACCAAAATCGACTACCTCGAATATACTCATCCCCATTTATTCGCCGCCCAGCCAGCTCCCATCGCGGCAACTAGCTACTTTACCGATGAATTTATTGCCACCCTCAGCCATGAATTTCGGAACCCGCTCAATGGGATTTTGGGGATGTCTGAAGCCTTATTAGAAGAGGTCTTCGGGACGATGAACGAACGCCAACTCAATGCGGTGACGACGATCGATCGCAGTGGAGGCTACTTGCTGGCAATGATTAATAACATGGTGGATCTGTCGCAACTGCAAGCCGGGAAGCTAGCACTAGATCTTACCCAAGTCTCTGTCGCCGAGCTGTGCAACTCTAGCACGTCCTATGTCCAGCACCACGCCATTCAAAAACAAATCCAGCTCGACACCGAACTACCGCCGCAGACTGGTTATATCGCTGTCGATCTCCAGCGGATGCGGCAAGTCTTCATCGATCTGCTCGAACGGGCGATCGATGCGACTCCCGTAGGCGGTAAGGTTAAATTGGCAGTGAGGATCCAACCGCAGCAGCGCGAAACGGATCGATCGACAATCCAGTTTTCGGTCATTGATACTAGCAAAGAACTCTCTCCCACCCGCAACGATAACGAGCGCGTCTCCCAATTTGCCGCCGAGCTGAATACGCAAGGTCGCGGCTTTGGCTTGATGCTGGTACACCCGATCGTCGAATTGCATGGTGGGACGATCGAGTATCACAGTGCGATCCCCGGAAACGGTGCCGCCACCGGACGCGGTTCGATCGTCAATATCTGCTTACCCGATACCCACTCGCCAAGCGATCTGACGACACTCAGCGGGAGTCAAGCAGCGCCGCAACTCGCCACCTCCACGCAGACGTTCGCGCCAGATCTGCCAGAACTACCACTGATCCTCATCGTCGAAGATAACGAACTCAATATCAATACAATTGCTAGCTATCTAAGTGCCAAAGGCTATCGCCCGATCGTCGCTGGCGATGGTGCCGCCGCGATCGAACTCACCCAAAAGTTTCATCCCGACTTGATTTTAATGGATATTCAAATGCCCGGAATGGATGGACTCGCCGCGATCGCTTCCATTCGCCAACAGCCAGATCTCGCCAAAATTCCGATCGTCGCGCTCACCGCCCTTGCCCTCGAAGGCGATCGTGCTAAATGTCTGGCTGCTGGAGCCAATGAATATCTCACCAAACCAGTCAAACTCAAACAGCTCAACGAGACGATCCAACATTTTTTAAGCCTTCCAGATATCGATACGATTTCTGGAGATTTATGGCAATAGGCTTTAGGTATTAGGCTTTAGGATTTGGGGTTTAGGGAAAACAATATTAGTAAATATTTTGTTTTTACTTTTGCAGGAGATCTATTAAAAAATGGCTGACAATTTAGTTGATGCTCAGCGATCGCCCGAACCGATTTGCATCCTCGTCTGTCAAAATCGGACTTGTCGCAAACAAGGTGCAGCAGACGTTTTAGCCGCTTTTCGAGCGATCCAGCCCCCGACGATCGCCTATGAAGGTTGCGGCTGTTTGGGCAACTGTGGCAATGGGCCGATGGCATTAGTTCTACCAGCCAGAATATGGTATTATCACATTCGACCTCAAGATGTCTCCACGATTATTGCCGCTGCTACTGCTGAATCATCGAATTGTGAATAGTGTTTTAGTGGATAGTGTTTTAGTGGATAGTGAATAGTGAATCTCTATTACCTATTACCTATTACCTCTTACCTATTACCTATTACCTCTTACCTATTACCTCTTACCTCTTACCTAACTAATGAATAATATCATGCATATTACCTCTCGCGATCGCTGGGAGACCGCCAAAAATACCGGGACTTATCGCAGCGATTCATTATTAACTGAAGGTTTTATTCACTGTTCTACATTAGCCCAAGTTATCGGATCTGCCAATCGCTTTTTCCAGCAGCAAATAGACCTAGTTATTTTGATGATTGATGTCGATCGAGTCACTTCGGAAATCAAGTACGAAGGTGCAGATCCTCAGAATTTATTTCCACATATCTACGGCACTCTCAATATCGATGCCGTCACCCAATCGATCGATATTGAAACTGATTCAGATGGTTTATTTGTGATGCCAAAGGAGTTAATAAGTTAATTGAGAATTGAGAATTGAGAATTGATTTAGTTAGTAGGGTGGGCAGTGCCCACCAGCTATGTTTCAGGCAGAATATATTTTATAAAAATTGCATCTATACTACTTCCCTGATTATTTTAGCTGCTAGAATTAGCGATGAGTTATGTGGTGGGCAGTGCCCACCCTACCAAAACCCAAATCCTAAAGCCTAATCCCTCAAGCCTAAAGCCTAATGAAAATTGCTACTTGGAACGTCAACTCGATTCGGACACGGCTAGATATTGTCACAAATTGGTTGCAACAAAATCCAGTCGATGTCCTCTGCATCCAAGAAAGTAAAGCCACTGACGAACAATTTCCGATCGCCGCGCTCGAAGCTTGTGGTTATCATGTCTATATCTCTGGCCAAAAATCATACAATGGGGTAGCCATATTTAGCAAACAGCCACTAACTAATGTTAGCAAAGGTTTTGGTGGCATCTTAGCAGCCGAATTAGTCGGCGATTTAGACGAACAAAAGCGGGTAATTACTGGCACTCTCGATGGCGTCCAGATCGTGAATCTCTACGTCCCGAATGGAAATACATTAGGCAGCGATAAATACGCTTACAAGCTGCGGTGGTTGGAATTATTAGGAACATATCTAAACACCCTAATTACCTCCGGTCAGCAGTCAATTTGCGTCTGTGGCGACTTTAATATTGCTCTCGAAGATATCGATATCCATAGCAAAACGGTATCTTTAGATCGCGTCATGGCAACTCCCACCGAGCGCGAATTACTCCGTAAATCCGTCCTTGATTTAGGCTTCCAAGATAGCTTCCGGAAATTCACTACCACAGGCGGACATTTTAGCTGGTGGGATTATCGTCAACAGGGCTTCGAGCGCAATCGCGGCTGGCGAATCGATCATCTTTATCTCACACCAAATTTATTCAATCGAGCCACTAATTGCACGATCGATATCGAGCCACGAAAATTAGTCCAACCCAGCGACCATACACCTGTAATTGTGGAGCTTTCCACATAAAAATCCACACAATTGAATATCAAGAATAATTAATTATTTTTCCAAAGTCTGGGATCTAACTCAAATGGTTGCGAAGATCCTAAACTTAACTTAGCAAAATCGGGGTGGGCTGGATTGATTAGATAGTTGTACTCTATTGGAATAACTACCGAAGGCACTGCTAAAATCGCCGTTGACCCCGCTTGAAACCATCGATCGCCCATATTCGCCAAAATAGCAGGTGCAGGAATATGACGCCAATCTATCGGTAACTGAGCCACTTCTAAATAGTCGATCTTTACCTCTGGTGGCACATCGACTCGAATACCAGCCAACATCGCCGCAACATCTTCAACTTCCATGTGGACAAAGACTTCTAACGCTGCTAATGAGAGCGTTCCCGAAGTATAGACCATCCCCTGTCCGCGAGAATTCCAGCGTCCGCCGACTCGTCTTGCACCTTCACCACTAAAAGCTGTATCTGCATACTTACGCTTAGAAATTCGCCACAGACTCAAACTCAACTGTACACTCCATACTCAATTCGATCGAGTAATTCCGATACCTGCTCTGTCCCGGCATCTGTATCGAGTAGCTCGACAGGAGCATGACCATTTAACGCTCGATTGGGTCGTTTCAGCCAGCTAGTCGCCGTATCAGCACTTTCAAATACATCCTGCGCTTGAGCTGCAACCCTCGCCATTCGGTACAATCGATCCGACCAAGTGGCGTTTAAAGGCTTGTCTTCTTTTTGAAGTCTGACGATCGTGCGTACTGAAGTTCCTACCACCTTGGACAGCTCGGCATCTGAAAGTTGGTAGTAATTAGCAACTCGCTTAAAAGACTCGATCGAGAATCCGCGCCTTACTACTTCAATATCTGCATTCGCTGAAGCTAAATTTGTCGAACCCGGAATTCCCAGGATAGCCAGTAATTGTGTTGATGAAGTCATGATTTACCTCGATCTAGGCATCTGTCTCAATTTTAACGCTAAATGCTCGATCCGCAACCTCATCAGTCCGATGGCGATCGCGTAACCATGCAATTTTGGTCGATCTTTAGCATCAACGTGGGTCGGCTGGTAAATCTGGGCAACGTAACTCCAAAAGTGAAGTAAAAAGAAAAAGCTTGCCCGATCTTCCATCAGCATTCCCTCATTATTTTTGAACTAAATACCCTTGTGGAACTATATCTTGATAAATATAGATATCGGTTGGTGTCGATCGATCGGTATCGGCATCATAAATTTCTCGCTGAGTTATTCTAAAATTTTGCGCCCCTTTCGTTCTGGGTTTTAATTGCTCCCGTTCTACAAAACTAGCACTGTAATGGGATCTAAATAATGCAGTCAGTCCGGCTAGATTGAACTGTAGGGTGGCTTTATTAGCGGTATCGAAAAAGAGGTAAAGAACCCACATCCCATCTTTTGCTTGCCGCCACAGCCAGCAATCTGCAACGCGATTCTCCACGGGAGAGGCTACGCCAACGAATCAAGAGCATCGAGCTTATCTACAACAACACTAAAACCAACAACTTTGTGTTCGTGTACTTTTAGGGCTTTGCGATCGGGCAGACTTAAATTGTTGTTGGGAATATAAACGTTACTATCGTCAATCTCCAATTTTTGAAGTTGGTACTTTACTGCCCGAATAAATGGTTCTGGCTCTTGAAAACCTTTAATTACCACTAACCGAGCCTTCAACGTTGGGGCTGGAGAGATCGGGTGAATATCTGGCGGCTGGAACACGAGTGAATATCGATCGATTTTGAGTAATTTGTGAACTAGTTGCAGAAATAGAGGTACATACTCTTGTAACGTTCTAATTCTTAGTTGCGAATTTTCATTGAGGACAATTTCTCGATGACCATTAGGTTTACCGCCGATTGTCGCCATGCTCCAGTTAGTTGTTATTTTATGAACTGCTGAATAGGTCAAGTTCAAAATTTCCCGTCCCGTACAACCAACTCCATGTAATTGCTCTCTAGCCCGATCGGAGGTCGCTTGGAGGTAACGCGAACGTCGAAAATAAGTACTAATTAGGCACACTGCTTGGAGAAAATCACCACCTTTGACATCCTTGAGTAGCGGCTGCTGTTGAAAGCGACGTTCTCTTTCTGCCCTGTCGATACAGTAAATGCAACTGAACCATCTGAACTGTGACTAGATCGGGTGGGAAATTTAATAATTCACCAGATAGCCCAGACCAACATTTTATAATATTAGGTAGATCCGATAAGTTCTCCCACTCTCGACCTTTTTCCAAGCGATCGATATAAGTTATTTCACAATATTTTATAACTGGCTCATCAATATGTGGATGAGAGAGTGTTGCTGCTGCGATCGTGACCAAAAGCTTTGGGATGGCGTTTTTTCACATTCTAAGTTTCGTTGTTGATATTTCTTCAATGTAAGCTATTTTGCTAATTGGGATAAGATTGTGGGGCATTGCATCCATCTCCCACCATGCCTGCTACCCCCGAAATAGGACAGATCGTTAACGTCCGCGCCCGTCAGTATTGAGTCGAAGCCGTTACTCTGCCGATTCATCCTCAAGGGGATACATTGGTGTCGCTGGCTTGCTTGAATGATGATGCTCAGGGGCAAGTGCTAGAAGTCTTTTGGGCGCGGGAGATCGATGCGGAGATTTTGGGAAATTCGACTTGGGAGCAGGTTGCTCAACAGGGATTCGTTCGCGTAGCGTCTCCTCGGAGAATCGACCCCACTACTTCTCGGCTTATCTCCATACCCTGCGCTGGAATTGCGTTACTTCTACCAATCCCAAGTTGTTTCAGGCTCCTTATCGGGCGGGGATTGAAGTTAAGGCGTATCAGTTGGAGCCATTGCGGAAGGCTTTGTTGATGCCTCGTGTCTCGCTGTTTATTGCTGATGATGTGGGCTTGGGGAAAACGATTCTCCAGGGGGAGAGGCTTCGCCAACGAGGCGGGGCTAATCTTGCGGGAAATGATTATGCGCCAGAAGATTCGGCGGGTGGTAATTGCTTGTCCGCCTTCGGTGGTACGGCAATGGCAAGAGGAGATGGAGAGCAGATTTGGGCTGCTATTTCAGGTATGCGTTGGCGTAGCCTCTCGGAACGAGACTCGATTCTCAACTCACCAAAACTATGCGGGAGTTAGCCCCGCGTTTTGAACATAAGTTATTTCTCTCGGCGACTCCCCATAATGGGCACTCTAACAGCTTCACAGCCTTGTTAGAGATACTCGATCCGCAACGGTTCTGTCGTGGGGTATTCGAGCCAGAGAAGCATCAAAAAGCATTGGAGACGGTGATGGTAAGGCGGTTGAAGCAAGATTTGCGAGATACGGGAGATGGAGACTTCCCGCAGCGGAAGATTATCCCGATCTCGATCGAGGGTTTACCTGTAGATGCTCCAGAATTGGTTCTTGCCCAACTGCTCCAGCAATATCGCACCTGTCGGGAGCAACGACTCAAGGATGCGCCTAAGTCTACTCAGAATACTGCCAAGCTGGTAATTACTTCTTTGCAAAAACGGTTACTTTCGTCGATCGAAGCCTTTGCACGGACGTTGAAAGTACATCGAGCGTCAATTGAAAGACAAGCAGAGAAACAGCGTCAGAGCGAACGCCTCCTAGCCCCCTGCTTGGTGGAACGCACGCTGAGGGAACCTCAGCGCGATTCCATCCGCAATTCTGGGGGAACCGGAGAAAGTCCCCCAAATTTGGGGGATTTAGGGGGCAATTTCCCTCTGCTGCAACAATCGAGCCGAACTAAGCGAAGCTGAAGTTCAAGCGGAAGAAGATGCTCAGATGACTAGAGCTACCCAGCAGACGAATCGAGAGATCGGGGCGGAAGAGTTGGCACTATTGGCAGAAATGGGGAATATCGCTCAGAATGCGCGGCATCAGGCGGATGCGAAGGTGCAGCATTTGGTTGCTTGGATTAGGGAGTATATGTGTCCGAAGTTGGGACAACCGCAAGCTGTTTGGAACGATCGCCGTCTGTTGATTTTCACTGAATATTTGGACACCAAAAGTTATTTAGAACGACAACTTACGCAAGCAATTGGTAATACTTCCCAAAGGCTGGGCTTCTTTCATGGCGGCATGGGCGAACAGAATCGCGAACAGATTAAAATCGCTTTTAATGCCGATCCGCATACTCACCCGTTGCGAATTTTGATTGCTACTGATGCGGCGAGAGAAGGGATTAATCTTCAGAACTATTGCGCCGATCTGTTTCACTTTGATATCCCGTGGAATCCCAGTCGGATGGAGCAACGGAATGGACGGATCGATCGCAAGCTCCAACGGGAAGCTGAGGTGCGGTGCCACTACTTTATCCTCAAGCAACGGGCGGAAGATCGGGTACTGGATGTATTGGTTAAGAAAACAGCCACCATTCAACGGGAGCTAGGCAGTCTGTCGCCAGTGTTAGAGCGACAAGTGGCTAAATTGTTGGATACGGGGATTTACAGCCAGCAGGAAGCCCAATTGAAGGCGCAGATTGAAGATATCGATAGTAAGTTAGCGGGTAAGTCTGATGAGTTATTAGTCGAGCGACGAGTTAATATCCAAGAGCAACTAGAGATCGCCCGTCCACTTAAAGCCGATCGAATTGAACCTGTGGGTTTAGTCTATTTATGGCCTGTGAGTAAATAATATCGCCCCCTAGCCGCCAATGCTGGGGGAACTGGAGACAATTCACCAAATTAAGCCCCCCAGCCCCCAATTCTGGGGGAGCAAGAATGGAAAGTCCCCCAGAATTGGGGGATTTAGGGGGCAGGCAAATATCGATCGCTCAAACAAATTTATTACTACTTAATTCAGCATGGGCATCGATCCACAAATTTTAAAGCATCGGGAATGGTTAGGATTGCTCCAGCCAGTTGGTTTGGTAGTCTCACCTCTGGCTCTGACTCGCGCTCAGGCGATCGTCGATATCAGTCGCCCGTTGGCGGAGCCTCTTCTAAGAAACTCAAGCCACAATTAGCTCAGGAACTAGATCGAAGCCCATTTTCTTCGCCCGTTGTTTTATATGTTTAAGCACTCGTTGTTGGTATTGATGCTCATAAGCTTCGGCACCAGCATCCACAA
>NZ_JANLWO010000880.1:0-5284 GCF_031364565.1 Chamaesiphon sp. OTE_20_metabat_361 | reverse complement strand
CGAAACTCTGGACTCCCGGTGAGATCGTCTAAATCGGATGTAATTTTCTGGGTGTTTTGGAATGTTACTCTGGCGGAGTCTAATGTCTGTTGCAACATTGACAATGTTTTAGGATCGTTTAAGTTATCGGTAATTTTCCGCAGATTTAGCGATGTTTGATTGGCATTACTTAATACCCCTTCTAAATCTTTAGCTAATTTATCTGAATTAATTTTAGATATCGTCGTATTTAGCTTGACGATCGAGGGATTTATTGAATTAACTGTTTTACGTAAATCGACACTAAGCTTGTCGAAATTATTTAGAGAAGAGGCAAAAGTTTTCCGATTTTCAGCTACTAAACTATTAACGGAGCCAGCTAATTTTTTGTATTCAGCCGCAGTAGCAGTCAATTGGGCAGCAGTTACGGTAAACTTATCGGCACTTTGACCGATTTTGGTACTAGTTCGATCGAATGATGCCGTCAGGACATTTGCTTTTGCTGATAAATTATTTAGTTCGGTTTCGACAGTTTTTGGTAATTTAGAAAAATCATTAGTCACGCGATCGAGGCTTTTACTCAGTCGCGAGAAATCCTCAGCAGCCGCACCAGTTTTGACTAAAGTATTATTGAGGTTTTTGACTACTTCAGGATTACTATACAAATCGATTAATTTTGTGGCCCTTTGGAGTACTTCGTTAAAACTTGCGCCAATTTTACCGTTGACTTTAGCATTATTACAAAGAATCAAATTGCCATTGCATTGCGGATCTAGCGCCCCAGCGAGGGAGCGAGAATCGATCGCCACATTATTATTAGTGCGGGGGGTAATTTCGATGACGGGTTCGCCGATTAGCCCAGTTTGACTGACTTCTACTGCAACATCTTTGGGAATTGTGAGATTGGGATCGTCCATCTGCATCACGACAGCCACTCCATTGATACCTGGTTCGATTTTGGTAATTTTGCCTACCCGAATCCCCCGAAATCTGACGACACCACCGAGCTGAATCCCTGGTGCCTGAGCAAATTGCGCGATAATATTGTAAGACTGAGATCCTGGTGTCAATCCTCTAAGCCATAAGAAAATTGCGCCAAAGACAGCTAACCCAGCGATAAGCATCAATCCAACCGAACCTTCTCGGACTGCGCGTGATTGCATCTTAATTTATTGCTCCTAAACTCAACACGATCTAGACGAAATTTGGACTGAGAAATTGATTGAAGATAAAAAACTTGAGTGACAAATCGCTGGCTGTCTCTCCACTGGCAGCGATTTTAACTGCGTTCATGCCGATGGCGGATAACCGATTTGTGATGATAATGTCCTGTGCAAACAGATTTTTGTCGCCACTCGTCTCCATGTTACCGCGTCACTCTCCTAAATTAGTCTCGATCGAGACTAATTACGTGCAAACTACTAGTGATGGCGCTGCGGTTGCTGCGGAAATTTCAGCACCAGACATCAACGTTATCTACCTTAGAGCGATTCAAGCACCACGAAAATGAGTAAATGGCGAGATGTCAGCATTAAAGCGATTGTCGATTTAGTCAAATGGCTCCAGGCAACCCTGGCTTTGCCGGGAGCCATTGGCTGTAGCATCGGGATCCTAAGTGGCACCTCATCAGCAGCACTGCTGAGTGCCCTAGAGTGGGCGACAAGCTGGCGGGAGGCTCACGGATGGGTGTTGTGGCTATTGCCCTTGGGTGGGCTGCTCAGTGGGCTGATTTACCATTACTGGGGGCAAAGTGTCGCTGCTGGAAACAATCTCCTGCTCGAAGAAATTCACGATCCGCGATCGGTAATTCCGTTGCGGATGGTACCGTTGGTGTTAATTAGTACGACGTTGGCGCACCTATTTGGTGCCTCGGTGGGGCGAGAAGGGACGGCAGTTCAGATGGGTGGGGCGATTGCAGATCGCTTGAGACGAGTCGTAGGGCTGCCGGGAATCGATCGGCGAGTCGTATTGATGGCGGGGATTAGTGGCGGCTATGCGGGGGTATTTGGGACGCCGCTCGCGGGGATGTTGTATGGGCTAGAAGTTTTAGCTTTTGGCAAGTTTCGCTACGATGGACTATTGATGTGTGCGATCGCGGCGATCGTTGGCGATCGCACTACACTAGCATGGGGAGGACACCATCAACTTTATCCCATCCCGATCGTCCCCCAATTAACAATGCGGGGCTTAGTAACAATGATGTTGGCTGGTGCCATCTTCGGGCTAACCGCGCGGTTATTTGCCACTTTGACGCATCAGATTAGTGCTTACTTTACAGCGAAGATTAGTTATGCACCATTGCGTCCCTTCGTTGGTGGCATCTTAGTGGCGATCGCGATTCAATTAACTGGTACGACTAAGTATATCGGTTTAGGTGTACCGACGATCGTCAGTGCTTTTAATGTCCAACTTCCACCCTGGGATTTTGCTGCCAAAATTGCTTTTACTACCCTAAGTTTGGGAGCGGGATTTAAAGGTGGCGAAGTCACGCCCCTATTTTACATCGGTGCGACGTTAGGTAATGCGATTGCCCCACTGACAGGATTGCCCACACCACTCCTCGCTGGAATGGGATTTGTCGGTGTATTTGCTGGGGCTGCCAATACACCCCTAACTTCAATACTAATGGCGATCGAATTATTTGGCTCTCCAACTGGTATTTACGCGGCAATTACTTGTATCTGTAGTTATTTATGCTCTGGGCACGTAGGTATTTATCGATCGCAACGCGTGGGTGTGAGTAAATATGTTTCGCTCAAACATCATGAGGGCAAAAGTATTCAGGCACTAGAGATCGATCGAGATATCGATGCAAACTAACATCATCTTAGAACTCACTTGAAATCTGCTAGTGGGAAGGGCGGGTTTGTGTACCTACGGTAGGCTTCGCCAACGATACTGAATAGTAAGATCGATACTGACTGGCATAAACCCGCCCCTACAGTTGGTGTATTAGAGATAATATATTTAGCGATCGATACTCACAAATCCAGCTTTTTCTAGCAAGCTTTGTCCTTGCTTGGTTCTTAATAAGTCGGCATAAGTTTCGCCCACTTTTTGACGATTTGAGTCGTTGGTTTTGATGATGACGTAGATTTGGCGAGTGAGTGGGTACGATTGAGTTTTAATTACTTCGGTATTAATTTTATTACGCTGACCGTTATTGCAAGCAGCGGGAGATTGCAATGGTTCCTGATAAGGCTTAACTAAGTTATTCCCCGTTTGACCGATCGCTAGAGGCTGAGTGTTACACGAGTCAACAATAACTTCCTTGGCAGCTCCATAGTAGATTCCGCCGGGATTTTTACTGACTTGCTGCAACCCCTCAGTCGTATTACTAACAAATTGTGACTTAAGTTCATCGCTCTTTTTTAAGACCAAATCTTTAAAAGAAGAAACAGTACCACCAGATTTTTCGGTACGTGAAAAAGCGACGATCGGGAGATTTTGACCGCCGACTTGACTCCAGTTAGTTACTTTACCAGTATAAATATCGCGCAATTGGTCGATCGTTAAACCAGGAAGTTTGAGCTGCGGATTGACTACGACACTGAGCGCATCATAAGCTACAGCCTCTTGTTTGAGTTGACCTGCTTTGACACGCGGGTCGTCTTTGTATTTAGATTTGTCTAATGCGATCGAGGATTGAGCGAAATCTAAATCGCCTTCGAGCAGCCAACAAATGCCATTATTAGAGCCAGCTTTGCTGTCACATTTACCATTTTTTGTAGATTTAAAGTCTGGCGAACTAGCATCGGCATAGACGATATCAAAGTTCGGAAAAACGCCCTTAATTGCCGCATCGATCGATGATTGGATTTGTCTGGTAGTCGCCCAAGTCGTACTTCCCCCAAACTTAAATACACCCTGGGGTACATCTTTAATTTGCACGAATGAATCACCAGTACTATTGCTGGTAATGTTGGGTATCGATGGCTGTTTGGTACCCAAAAAATACATCGCGCCAGCAGCCAGTGGCAGCAGGAGCGCCGCTAATCCCAACCATGCGAGGGGCAATTTACGGGCGAGGGGCGGTACTGCCTGTGAGGCGACAGTGGGTGTCAGACTGGCGACGGGAAGCTGAAGGGGTTTTGTGAGTAAATTGGGGTTAGTGGGGGTTTGGAGAGGCTGATAGCTAACGATCTGACGGGTAACGATCGGCGATAGGGCGGCAATTTCGCTAAAAATAGTGGTGGTAGTATCGGGACGCTGATGTGGATCTTCCTGCATCAATCGATCGATTAAATCTAAGAAATCGCTGGCAACTTGGGGAGCCTTATCCCGCCAGATTAAGACATCGCGATAGGTATCGTAAAGATCGATCGGTTCTTTGCTAGTAAGTAGATAAACAAAGGTTCGCCCCAATCCAAAAAAGTCTGACTGAGCGAAGGTTTCTCCCCGCTGCTGTTCGGGAGCGGCATAACCGGGGGTATAAATCCGAGTAGCTTGGGGGGAGACATGGACGGCGGCTTGCTTGGCTGCACCGAAATCGATCGCGACTAATTGCCCATCGGGTTGGAGAATGATATTAGATGGCTTGATATCGCGATGAAAAATCCCGCGATAGTGGATTTCTTGGAGGATCTGCGTCAGTTGCGAGAGCCAGCCGATCGCCGTTTTCTGGTCGATCGGGCGCTGCATGACTTTGATATACTCTTCTAAGTCCATCCCAAAAATCCGCTCCATTACCAGGCAATGTAGAGCTGTCTGGGAGGCATTGGGAGTATATAAAAAGAAATCTTCGACTAAGGGAATCCCAGCAATTCCTTGTCCGGTTAAGCTTTCAAGGACTCTGTATTCGCGATCGAATAATTCGATTGCTTTAGCATTATTACTTTTGAGGACTTTGAGGACTTTGGGGACACCGCGCTCTGTGACTTCATAGGTATCCCCAAAGCCGCCTTTGTTGC
The DNA here is from genome assembly GCF_031364565.1 of Chamaesiphon sp. OTE_20_metabat_361. Classification (NCBI taxonomy): domain Bacteria; kingdom Bacillati; phylum Cyanobacteriota; class Cyanophyceae; order Gomontiellales; family Chamaesiphonaceae; genus Chamaesiphon; species Chamaesiphon sp. OTE_20_metabat_361. The sequence continues at coordinate 395 of NZ_JANLWO010000880.1, read as the reverse complement.
TCATTAATTTGGCAACTCGATATTTACCTGCTAGGAGCAGTTCTGAGCCACAGCTTTGACAAAATAGCATCCGATCGGAGTTTTCTGGATGCGGACACTGAGGATTGATACACAGACTCATCCAACGTTAGCTCGATTCTAGGTATAACAATCCTTATATTGTATCGTCTTGGCCAATTTATGCGATCGGCTATAAGTCTCGATCTAACTATTTAGTTAAGTAGCTTGACTTAGCAGAGATTACGCAGAGCAGCTATTTCAATTTTTTAATAATCTCCTGAATTTTAGCTGCTGTTAATCCTTTGATTTTTAACACGCTCAGATCGTCCCAGCTAGCAAACTTTTGCGCTGGCTGACTAGCTCGCTTCAAGATAATACTTTCAACTATATCTCTC
>NZ_JANLWO010000849.1:0-4121 GCF_031364565.1 Chamaesiphon sp. OTE_20_metabat_361 | reverse complement strand
CAGAGATTCAACAATTACCTTTAACATCAATGGTAATTCGTCAAGTCTGCGTTGAAGGTTGGGCGGCGATCGTCCAATGGGGTGGCGTCAGATTGCAAGACTTATTACAGATCGCCCAGCCGCGATCGAGTGCTAAATATGTATATTTCCAATCTGCCGATGGCTACTATGAAAGTTGGGATTTGGCTTCAGTGCTGCATCCCCAAACTCTGTTAGCGTATCAAATGAACGGTCGAGATCTCCCTGCCGAAAATGGGGCACCATTACGCTTAGCATCACCAATCAAGCTCGGCTATAAACAAAGTAAATGGGTGACAGAAGCAATCGTCACCAGTCAACTGTTACCAAAACGCGGCTATTGGGAAGATTTGGGCTATGAATGGTTTGGCGGGTTGTAAGTGACTGGGTGGTAGTCATCGCTGCTAAATTGACACGATCGCGCGTCATTGCAGAGTTGAGGCGAGCGATTTGGAGCGATCCGATCGAGAAAATCTAATTTGGGCAAATTTTGACTAGACAGATATTCGTGAGTATGTTAATCTAAATTAAGTATGCTGGTGTAGCTCAGTTGGTAGAGCAGCTGATTTGTAATCAGCCGGTCGGGGGTTCGAATCCGTCCACCAGCTTTAAAATATCCCTAAAACAGGGAGACATATCAACTATACATAGCGCTCGCGCACTAATAATGACTGGCAACTGACGATCGAACGTCAACTGCCAGTCATTATTTTTTGTCAAGAACGAGCGCCATGAATTTGGAAATCCGAGCGAGTGCGATCTCGATCGAGAGTATCGCAATTAAGATCCGAAACAGTGTCGTCACAGCAAAAATGATTGTTGGCGAGCGGTGACAGGTATGGCACTCATTTTGGGCAATATAAGAGTACAACATTTCATAATTAGCTACCGATCGATCTCAGTCATGTCTGCTGCTGCGATCTGGGAATCCAAAACCGCTACACAAATATTTGTCAACTCTATCTAGATCGACTAATTCATGCCCGTTTCTACCAATTGGGTAGACACGATCTCTCCCAATTCTGAGTAACCGATGATGAAGAACAAACCCAACCCCGATCGATCCTTTATCCACTTCATCCTCAGAGCGCAGCAGCTAGCCAAACAAGATGCTCGATCGGACAGAGGTTATGCGATGATGATCGTCTCGATTATCACGATCGCCATGTTTAGTCTGTTGGCGGTATACATGACGATGACCAACCTCACCAAGTCATCAACCAACGCCTATATCGATGGCACGAATACTTTCTATGCGGCTGAGTCGGGATTGAACAGACGCGCCGATCAACTTCGCCAAAAATTTGTCGGTTACACTCTCCCAGACAACAAAACTGCCACTCCCAACCCGGCAAATATCTCTACTTGCTTTTCGTTACCGCTGACAACTGCACCAACGGCTAACAACGACTTCGAGTGTCGGAACTATCCATTTAAATACAATAACAATATCGCCCAGACTACTAGTACCGATGGTACTGGGGCTGTAGTTTTAAGCGAGCAAGATGGTGGTAGAAATAGTATTCAGTATACAGCCTTTACTTTCGTACAGGACAAGACAGATTATGTCGCAGGTTCGAGTCCACTAGCACCAACGCCTAAGCTGATCCCTGCGGGGCAGACTTATGCAGGATTGAATGGTTTAGAATATCGCTATACTGTCTACGCGATGGCTGCCAAACCAGATCTGACAAATCCCACTAACCCAGTTCAGAACGGTGAGAGTAAGATCGTATTGCAAATGGACTTCCGCAGTCGGATCGTACCGTTATTCCAATTTGCGGCTTTTTATGAAGACGATCTAGAGATGAATTCGGCCACACAAATGACCATCAGTGGGCCAGTGCATACCAATGGCAACCTGAAGGCAATCTCTTATAATGGTGCTTCCGTAAGTGATTTCACCCAAGGCACCAGATTCATGGACAATGTAACGGTTGTGATGGACGTTTACAATCGAACACCCCATAATCCTAGCTGTTCATCTGGAAATTGCAAGGTATCAGTTTATGATGGCACTGGAGACAAAACACTAGCAGCCAGCTACGGTTTCTTTCCAACCCCATATCGCACTACTGCTTTAACTACTGCCGAACTGGGTGTATTTGGGACTCGACTCAAGACTGGAGTCCCACGACTCAACGTACCCGCACCAGGCTTCTTGCGAGAAAAAAATTATAAGACTGGAGCAACTGGGCTGTATTATGGCAAAGCGGATCTGCGGCTCAAATTCTTTCCCACTCGTGCGATGCCATTTGACTTGACCTCAATTCAGAATGGATCTGGTTGCAGCATTTCAGCATTTAACATTCCAAGCGATCGTAACAATGCCAGCGCACTGACTTGCCGGGTCTTGACTAAAGGGCAGTTGCAAAGTCTACGACAGCCAGTATTGACCAAATCGACCTCAGCAACGGCTCTATCTCTAAAAAATCAAGAGATCTTGAAAGCACTACAAGTTGCAATTGCATCTTCGCCTACTCTTGTGACTCTATCAGACCTAGAGCGGCCGATCGTCACAACGACTGGTTGGGGGAAAACTTTCAAGGATTTACTAAATTCGCTCCCGGCATCGACAATTACATCAACAGAAGTCAGTGCGTTGTTGCCAACGACCGGATCGACATCAACAGGATTATGGCCATTGCCATCGGCATCGTGTACGGTATCTGCATTGCCAACGACTGGAAATGCTAGAAATATTGTCCGAGCGTTGTGTAGCACATTTTTAGCTGCGCCGATTCAGCAAATCAAAGGCACCAGTTATTCAAGCGATCCTAAGATCGATGGTGGCTTCTACAACCAGATTACCGACACCGATAGTTTTGATACTGGATCTGGCACTTGGATGGAGATGCTACAACTCAACATCGAGAGTCTTACCTACTGGAATCGGGATGGTATTTATGTAGAGGCTACCGTTCCCACTCTCACAGTACCATACGCCGCCCCAACAACTCTGACGAGTGCATCGGGGCTATCTACAGACGATTTAGCATTTATCAAAGCCGCTGCCGATCTGAGTAAGCCTGTGGGCAGCTTCGCCAATCAGGGACTGGCAGCCAACGATACGACCGAAGGTGGTCTGGTATTCCACGCAACAGTAAGTGACGATCTCAATGGAGATGGTACTGATGATACGGCGGCCACCCCTGCTAACAAAGTTCCAGGTAAAGATAGTAATGGAGTGGTAATTCCCCACGTTGATAACTATCGCATCTATCCGAGTGGGGGTGGGATCCGGAACAGCCCCTATGGCTTTGTACTCAGTGGTGGCGTAGAGCTACCAGGCCCATTAACGATCGCCACAGACCAAGCAGCGTATATCCAAGGCGACTATAACAACCCAGGTGTTGCCGCCGGATCGCTGCCCCAGTCAACTTTTTATTATCCGAGTAATACTGCTAGTAACGATCGAGGTTTTCGTCGTCAACCAGCAGCAATTATGGCCGATACTCTGACATTTCTCTCTAACGAATGTGTAAATGATAATCGACAAGTTAACTGTGGTAGTAATCTTACACCCGTGGGATCGCGAAGTGTAGTGACTAATGGAATGGCGATTAATGCGGCTTTAGTGTCCAATCTCATGAAAAGCACTAATACTACATTCAATGGGGGACTTAACAAATACATGAAACATCTTGAAAATTGGGGCTTTGCCACCGCTCTTAACTATTCAGGCTCGATGATTAGTCTCGGCGAACCATTAGAGTCCGCTAAAATATCTGTTAACAATAATGTTTACAAACGTAATTATAATTATGAGACTCGCTTCAATTCTTTTGATAAATTGCCGCCACTGAGTCCCAGTGCTATCTATCTTCAGCAAGATGTCTTTAAGCGCAATTATTAAGTTACCAATTTGAAATTAAGTGAATAGCTCAGACAATTTTCATGGTCTGAGCTATTCACATTTAATGTCGATCGGGACATGTTGCAATCGCTCGATCGCCTTGCTTTTGAGCTTTAGATCGTCTTACTCAGGCTAGGAAGTAACCAGAATAATTCGATGCCAATAGTTAGGCACGGTTCATCCTAAAATTCAAACCCCACACCAAAGTTGACACCAGCATTAGGGCCGAAGTCGGTATTGTAACTGC
>NZ_JANLWO010000825.1:0-2086 GCF_031364565.1 Chamaesiphon sp. OTE_20_metabat_361 | reverse complement strand
CAGTACAGATCACTTGAAAGCTCGTATCCATGAGTTTGTGGACTACTTTAACAGTACGATGGCTAAACCTTTCAAGTGGACTTATAAAGGCAAACCGCTTACGTCTTAAATACCTGGTTTATTTCCGCCGCTCTCTACTAGGAGAGCTAAAATGGGAATAGAAGGCTGAAGAAGAGGCAGAATATATGACACAGCCAAGAGCAGCAGCACCGACGATTAGTGCAATCGATCGACATGCGAACCAGTATAGATCGATATTTCCAGAAGTTAGAAGCTATGAAGCATTCAAGCGAATGCTGATGGGAATTATCACGCCATCACGGAGAAAGAGTATAACAACAATTACAAGAATTGTTGGGTTGAAAAATAACCAATCATTGCATAATCTTATCACAGAGTCACCTTGAACAACAGCTTTGCTGAGCGTATTCGAGAAATTAAACCTCCAATCTAAATCTGTCAGAGTGGGGTATACCCTAATCTGACAAACTATGACTTTTTTTCGGTCTTCAGGATACTTCCTTGCAAGCCAGTCAGGAAAAAGCTTTCAGCCTTAGCGTGCTATTTTGTCCGAATTCTGCGTTTCCCCCTAGAGCAAGAATTAAATGCCGCATTGCAGAGTCGAATTCCGCCAAAGCTCCGCAATTGAAGTCATCGGCTGGCAATTGATTTACACCTGATTCCCTACTACGGAAAACCCACGGACATCGAAGCCAATTACGTGTATCGTTCGATAGCCAAGGCTGGTACTACCTCGTTTTGTTAGGCCACGAACCCAGATAGAGCGGGGTAAGTGAAAAAAAGGAAATGAATAGCGTTGACTGAAAAATGTGTAAGCACAGATGCCTCAATGTGTCGAGTTCGACTATAAACTAAGCCGTATCCCAAACCGGCCATCGTGGCTAAAATTACGTATTTAAAGCCTCCTGCAAAATGAGCGATGCCGAACAGTGATGATGCAACGATCAAAGCGATAACAGAACCATAACGATAGCTTGCCAAAAGGATGGAAAGCCGAGTCTGTATAAATCCTCTGAAAAAAGCTTCTTCTGCAAGACAAGTAAAAAAGAGGTTGATCCAGGCCCACTGTAAAAAGAACTCCCCAAATTTTAAATCTGGACGGACATACCCCATAACGACGGAGCTTGGTAGCAGACAGGCAACAATGAGCCAGACCCCCACCAAGCACGTTTTTACCGATGCTTTAAACTCACGCACAGTCCGAATCATGACCGTTCCCAGCAATATGTAGAAAAATCCAATCAGCGCCTTATCGAAGTCCAAAGATAAGGAATATGGAATGCCGTCCGCACTTATTATCGAATTTTTAATCAAAGCAGGATTGTGAAACCCTGGTACCCAATGGCTCATGAAGCCTATCGACAGGACAGTAATCAACATTGCTCCAACAAGCTTGAGAAAGGATCTTTCTTGGCGAAGAAGCATAAATCCTGAGGAAAAAACAAAGATTACGGGAACTGCAATAAAATTAACGTATCCGTAAAAAACAGCCGAGACTAGAGTCAGCAAAAATAAACAGATACTTCCGTAGGCATACTTCCAATTAAACAATTCTCTCGGTATCCAAACACTGGTAATAGCGGTTGTAAGCAGGCCAAAAACAACGATTTGGCTATTTTCAATTGGAACAAATGGAAGATATCTCATTCTTATTATTCTGGTGGCAGTGGTTTAACTATTAATTCAACGTGAGTTCGACGCTAGAAAATGGCTGGGGGAAGTGATTCAAGACCTTTATGTTCCAAATCCAAACAAGGCTTTTTGGGGTAATAAGAATAAGCAATCAAGCCAGAAATCAAGTTAACCGTGACAAGTTAAACCGACTGCGATGACGGGAATGCTCAATGTTTAGAGTTGTAACGGTGCAGCTATCCAATCGATTGAGATCGGATAGTTGCAGTTAATGTGGTCTCAAAATCGCGATGATTGCAGTCCTGAGTGATTACTATTCCAGGTCGCTACAGCTAGGGGCGGCGATCGCGATCGGCAGTGCGATTTTAGGGATGAGATTTCAAGTCAATTCAGCTTGGTTAGTTTTAGGTGGAGCCGCGATCGGCTGGCTGGC
>NZ_JANLWO010000807.1:0-7394 GCF_031364565.1 Chamaesiphon sp. OTE_20_metabat_361 | reverse complement strand
TCCGTTGTTTGATTTTCGGGTGACGCGGTTGGATGGTGCGCGATTGCGGTTGCATATTAGTTACGATCTGCTGGTATTTGATGCGTGGAGCTTGTTTCGCCTGTTTGAGGAGTGGTTTCAAGTCTATCAGCAGCCGGATTGTGTGTTGCCCTCATTAGATATCTCATTTCGGGATTATGCGATCGCCGAACAAAATCTCTGTCAAACCGAGCTATATAAGCGATCGCGGGCATATTGGCTCGATCGAATAGACAAGCTACCACCCGCACCGGATTTACCCCTGGCGAAAAGTCCCAAGGAACTCAAACAGCACCGCTGTCGGCGTTATAACGCGCAGATGAAGACGGCGGATTGGCAGCGGCTGAAGCAGAAAGCGAAAAATATCGGGCTGACTCCTTCGGGGATGTTGCTGGCTGCCTTTGCCGAAATTCTCGCGCTGTGGAGCCAGAATCCGCAATTTACGCTCAATTTGGCACTATTTAATCGATTGCCGCTGCATCCTCACGTCGATCGGCTGTTGGGAGATTTCACATCGGTAACACTGCTAGGGGTAGATAATTCTGCGCCTGAATCGTTCCGCGATCGAGCGATGCGGATTCAAACCCAACTCTGGCAAGATCTGGAACACCGCTACTATAGTGGGGTACGGGTGACGCGGGAACTCACCCGCCGTCAAGGGAATGTCCCGAATGCGATGCCTGTAATCTTTACCAGTACGTTGGGGTTTGCAGGTATCGGGCAGGAAACCTTGACATTTAGCCATTTTGGTGAATTAGTCTATGGAATCAGTCAAGCCTCGCAAGCTTGGATGGATATTCAAGTGTGGGAAGAGCAAGAAACGCTGACATTCAATTGGGATGTAGTAGAGGAACTATTTCCCGCAGGCGCGATCGCTGAGATGTTTGCGGCTTACTGCAATTTACTCCAACATCTGGCAGATGATGATGCGATCTGGCAGGAGCCACATCCCCAACTGTTGCCGCCAGCGCAATTACTCGCACGGGAGGCGGTTAATGCGACAGATGCAGAGATTTCTGAGGCATTATTACACGAACTGTTTGCCGATCGCGTGTTCCAATCACCCGATAATATCGCCGTTATCGCTGCGGGTAAATCCCTAACGTATCGAGAATTGAGAGATCTCGCCACTTGCCTCGGTCATCGCTTGCGACAGCTTGGGGCACAGCCAAATCGATTAATCGGCGTGGTGATGGAAAAAGGCTGGGAACAGATCGTCGCCGTGATGGGGATTTTAGCATCTGGGGCGGCTTATGTACCGATCGCGCCCGATTTACCACCGGAACGCCTTCAGTATTTACTCAAACATAGTGACATCGAGATCGTCCTCACTCAATCCTGGTTAGAGGATAAATTACTGTGGGATGAATCGATTCAGCGCATATCGATCGATACTGAAGATTTAACAACAAAGAGTAATGCACCACTCGAATCCGTCCAAACTCCCGACGATTTGGCTTATGTAATCTATACCTCCGGTTCCACTGGTTTACCGAAAGGGGTGATGGTGACACATCGGAATGTGGCTAACGTGGTAGTGTATACCAACCAACGGTTTCAGGTCGGATCTACCGATCGGATATTAGCTCTGACCGCCCTCAATCACGACTTATCCGTGTATGACATCTTTGGATTGCTGGCGGCGGGTGGATCGATCGTCATCCCCGATGCGCGGCTAGTTAAAGATCCCCACCATTGGGCGGAATTAATCCAGCGCGAACATGTGACATTGTGGAACTCAGTACCGCCGATGATGGAAATGTTGGTAAATGCCGTCGGCGATACCCCATTTACAACTAGTTTGCGCTTGGCGATTTTAGGTGGTGATTGGCTGCCACTGGCACTACCCGATCGAATTCGCAACCTAGTACCAGCCATCGAATTATTGAGTATTGGTGGCCCCACCGAAACTACAATCTGGAATATCGGCTATCAAATCGGTGCAGTCGATCCCACTTGGAAAAGTATTCCCTACGGGCAACCGATGGCGAATGCCAAATATTACATCTTAAATCCAGCTTTAAATAACTGTCCTACTTGGGTAGCAGGTGAAATGTATTGCGCTGGCGTACAAGTAGCTAAAGGTTATTGGCGCGATGAGGAAAGGACGAATACTAACTTTATCATCCATCCGCGCACGGGTGAACGACTCTATCGTACAGGCGATCGCGGTCGTTATTTACCAGATGGCACGATCGAAATTTTGGGACGGGTAGACTTCCAAATCAAGCTACGCGGCTATCGGATCGAAGCTGGGGAAGTAGAAGCAGCCCTGATGCAACATCCCGCCGTGCAAACTGCGATCGTCAAAGTCATCGGCGAAAGTCAGCAAGCGCGGTTGGTGGCTTATATCGTAGCTGGATCGAATTTACCCACCGTCGAGGAACTCAGCGACTCCCTAGGGCGCAAACTCCCCGATTATATGGTGCCATCGAGTTTCATGTTTCTGGATGCCTTGCCACTATCTGTTAATGGCAAAGTTGACAGGCAAGCATTACCCACCCAAATCGATCTATTTCGATCGAGGGAGGTAGTTCATACAGCTCCGCAGAATGAAATCGAACGTTCGATCGCATCCATTTTTCAAGAGGTATTAGAAATCGAGGAAATTGGGGTTACTAATAATTTCTTCGATCTGGGTGCTAATTCATTACTAATTACCACTGTTTATCGCAAATTAAGTGAGGTTTTGCCCGTGCAAATCGCATCGATTTCGCTGGTGGATTTGTTTAATTATCCAACAGTTAGAGCTTTGGCACAGCGGTTAATGCAAGCTAAGGATGTGAATGTTTTGGGGCAGCAAAGTGTTGAGGATCGGCAGAAGTTAAGTCAGGGGAAAGATCGGTTGAAGCAACGGTTAGAAAGGTCTAAGTTAGCTAGTAAATAAGAGCAATTCTCTCTGTTCGATCTTCTCTGCGCTCTCTGCGCCTCTGCGGTTAAAAAATGAATAACATTCGTACAAACCTGTTCAACCCCACCAATAACTTACTGGCGTGAAGCTTAGACCCGACCCACCCCGCCCTACGGGCACCCCTCCGAGGAGGGGATTTTCCGAACCAAAATGCGTAGGGTGTGTTATCGCGAAGCGTAACGCACCATCCCAATTATCGATTATCAAAAAAACATAAAAAAATAGTCATATGAATTCAAATTTTAACGGTTTAGAAATAGCGGTAATTGGACTGGCTGGTAAATTTGCTGGCGGGGAGACGATCGAGGATTTTTGGCAAAACTTAGAAAATGGGGTCGAACTAATTACACCATTTAGTGAGGGTGAGGCACGATCTAATGGCATCGATCGGGTGGGGGCAGTGTTAAAAGATGTCGATCGATTTGATGCTGCTTTTTTCGGTTTCAATCCTAAAGAAGCTGAAACAATGGATCCTCAACATCGGTTGTTTTTGGAATCGGCATGGGAAGCTCTCGAAAATGCTGGTTATAGTTCGGAAAATGAGGAGCGATCGATCGGGGTATTTGCAGGTGTAGGGATGGGAACTTACTTGTTATATAACCTCAGTCCGAATCCAGGATTGATTGAATCGCGGGGATTTTTGCCGACATTAGTAGGAGTTGATAAAGATTATTTACCCACTCGTGTCTCTTATAAATTGAATCTCAGGGGGCCGAGTATCAGCGTGGGGACGGCTTGTTCTAGTTCCTTAGTTGCAGTGCATTTAGCTTGTCAAAGTCTGCTTAGTGGCGAATGTGACATGGCTCTGGCTGCTGGGGTGGCGGTGAAGGTGCCCCAGAGTGAAACTACCCTCTCGCCTGACGAAATCGTGTCTCCCGATGGGCATTGTCGCGCTTTCGACAGTGGTGCAAATGGCACTGTGGGCGGTAATGGACTGGGAATTGTAGTATTGAAACGCTTAGAAGAGGCGATCGCCGATCGCGATCGGATTTATGCTGTCGTTAAAGGTTCGGCGATTAATAATGATGGGGCGATGAAAGTCGGCTACACCGCACCCAGCCAGGAAGGGCAAGCTAAAGTGATTCGGGCGGCTCAACTGATGGCAGAAGTCGAGCCGGAAACCATTACTTATATGGAAACTCACGGTACGGGTACTGCCTTGGGCGATCCGATCGAAGTTGCCGCCATGACACAAGCATTTCGCGCATCGACGGATCTCAAGCAGTTTTGTGCGATCGGATCTGTCAAAACTAATATCGGACATTTAGATGCAGCGGCGGGGATTACAGGTTTTATTAAAACAGTGCTGGCACTGCATCACAAACGCATTCCCCCCAGTCTTCATTTTAAGGCTGCTAACCCCCAAATCGATTTTGCTAATAGTCCGTTTTACGTCAATACTCAACTTACCGAGTGGGAAACTAACGGTACTCCCCGTCGGGCGGGTGTGAGTTCCTTCGGTTTTGGCGGTACGAATGTCCATGCCATTTTAGAAGAAGCCCCGCCCCTCGATCCGGTAACGTCACAGCCGAGAGCTTATCAACTGTTGGCACTTTCGACGAAAACGGCGGCTACTTTAGATCGATCGACAGCTAATTTGGTCGATCGACTCCAGCACGCCACGGATCTTAATTTAACCGATGTCGCTTATACGCTCCAAGTCGGACGCTGGGCTTTAGAACATCGCCGGATTGCCGTTGTATCGACCTTGGAAGATGCGGTAAAAGTATTTGGTAAGGGAGACTCCGAGCGAGTATTCACAGGGCAGACAACGGCTAGCAATCCGCCTGTAATGTTTATGTTCTCCGGGCAAGGTTCTCAGTATGTGAATATGGGGCGGGAACTGTATGAGAGCGAAGCCACTTTTCGATCGCATGTCGATCGCTGTATTTCTTTCCTTCAGTCTCAACATCAAATCGACATTCGCCCGATCTTATTTGCCGATCGAGTCGATCTCGATACAGCTACCCACCAACTCACCCAAACCGCGATCGCTCAACCTGCGATATTTACGATCGAATATGCTCTCGCTCAACTCTGGATGTCTTGGGGCGTAACACCGCAAGGGGCGATCGGACATAGTATCGGTGAATATGTCGCCGCTTGTCTGGCAGGTGTCTTCTCCCTCGAAGATGCCCTAACGATAGTGGCGACGCGGGGACGATTGATGCAGCAACAGCCCACAGGTACGATGGTAGCAGTCAATTTATCCGTCGGCGACCTCCAACCATTACTTGACGATTCACTACACCTTGCAGCCAGTAATAGCCCCGATCTGAGCGTAGTTTCGGGGACAGTTGAGGCGATCGCCGGATTAGAGAGCCTACTGGCAACGCGGGGGATTACTTGCCGTCCGTTGCATACTTCCCATGCTTTCCATTCACCGCTGATGGATGGTGCGATCGAGCCATTCGTCGAATGTTTGCGTGGTATTACTTTAAATCCGCCCCAACTGCCGTTTATTTCTAACGTTACGGGGACTTGGATTACCGCCGCAGCCGCCACCGATCCGCTCTACTGGGCACAGCATTTACGTCAGCCCGTCCAATTTTCAGCCGGAATCGCCGAGTTATTAAATAATCCCGATGCCATCTTCCTCGAAGTCGGGGCGGGGCGGACTCTGGGCACTTTAACCAAACAACAGGCACCAGATCGGACTATTCTTTATTCCCTCCCCCATCCGCAAGACAAATCCTCGGATCTAGAATTGCTGCTCAAAAGCTTGGGGCAACTGTGGTTAAATGGCGTAGAAATCGATTGGACTAGCTTTTATGCCGATCGCCAATGCCAGCGCGTCCCCCTGCCCACATATCCCTTCGATCGACAGCGGTATTGGATCGACGCACCTGCGCTAAACGAGCCAAATCGCGCTCTGGTTACGCCAGTTAAAAAAACGGATATCGGCGACTGGTTCTATGTCCCTTCATGGAAACGTTCGACTTTACCCACACTTGCACCGACAGATCGGCAACGTTGTTGGGTAATATTTAGCGATCTTTTAGGATTTGCAACCGTCATGACACAACGGCTACAGCAAAGGGGCGAACGGGTAATTGAGGTCAAAATTGGTACTCAATTTAGTCACAATAACGATATCTATACGATCGATCCTGGCGATCTCAGCCACTACGAGACGCTAATGCGATCGATTCTAGAGATCGATCGTTCGCCCATTATTACTCATCTCTGGACGCTAGGCGCGGTTTCCTTTGATGAATCGCAAACCTACGGTTTCTACAGTCTGCTCTATCTAGCTCAAGCAATCGGACAACAAAATAGCAACGAGCCGATTCATATTGGTGTAGTGACTGGCAATAGTCAAAATGTCATGGGCACCGAAACAATTCAACCGGAAAAAGCGACTATTTTGGGAGCTTGTCGAGTCATTCCTCAAGAGTATCCAAATATTAGCTGTTGTACGATCGATCTAGAAATTACCAACGAGCAATCGATTCTCCAGGGGAGAGGCTACGCCAACGATCGGACGATCGCCGAGATCCTGGCTCAGGCTACCACTCCGAGCGATTCGATTGTTGCTTATCGGGGCAATTATCGCTGGTTGCCGATTGCCGAACCCCTGTATCTAGAACCAGTTGAGTCGCCAACATCATTACGCGAACGGGGTACATACCTGATTACAGGTGGTATGGGTGGGATCGGACTGACGATCGCCACACATTTAGCCCAGACAGTACCACAACCAAAACTTATTCTAATCGGTCGTTCACCATTTCCAGCTCAAACTGAATGGGTAGACTGGTTGACAAGTCACGACGAAACAGAGCCAATTAGTAGCAAAATCCGCCAAATCCAATCCCTCCAAGCGATCGGGGCAGAAATACTGGTACTAAATGCCGACGTTGCCGATCTAGTGCAAATGGCAGCCATTCAGGGGCAAATCCAGCAAACCTACGGGCAAATTAACGGCATCTTCCACACAGCAGGCATTCCAGGCGATGGCATCATCCAACTCAAAACGCCCGAAACCGCCGCCAGCGTCATGCGCCCCAAAGTCCAAGGCACACTAGTACTCGATCGCATCTACCGCGATAAAAACCTCGATTTCTTAGTCTTATTCTCCTCCCATAGTGCCCTTCTCGGCGGCATGGGACAAATTGACTATTGCGCTGCCAACAATTTCCTCGATGCCTTCGCCATCGCCCAAAACCGCAACCCCAACTATCGCACCATCTCGATCGACTGGGATATCTGGCAAGAAGTCGGCATGGGAGCAGATCTCACCGGACTACCCGCACATCTCCAGCCTGAACGATTAGCAGCCCTCGCCACCGGAATTTCCCCCGCCGCCGGATGGGATGTCCTCCAGCGCATTCTTCACAACGATCTCGATCGGGCGATCGTCTCTACTCAAGACTGGCAAACAGTTCTCAAGCAACAACAGCAACGCACTGTAGCAAATGCCGAAACCCCCCAACCTAGCCCCCCAGAGACAACATCGGAACAC
>NZ_JANLWO010000731.1:0-3486 GCF_031364565.1 Chamaesiphon sp. OTE_20_metabat_361 | reverse complement strand
CCCTAGACATAAAAACGCCGCTCCCAAGCTTGGGAGCGATTCGCGCACGCCTTTGTTCCCCGACGGTTCAGCGAATCAGCGACGCGCTCATCACGGAGGTTCCCTCCAGGTCGAGCGCGTCAAGACAAGACAGAGGGGAGCCAGAGCCGGAGGCGAGGGCGGGGTGAGGGCGATTTAATTATGTATCGCCTGCTGTTTCTAGGCTCTAAGGTGCAAAATCGCTGGCCGCTAATCTGTAGATTTTAGGAGTCAGGTCATGGCATCTTATCGGGATATGATTGGGTATTTTCGCGGTTACGGGAAGATCGCATTCATTAGTATTGCCGCAACTAGTCTGTTCGAGGTTGTGGATTTAACCGTCCCCTACGCGATCGGTCAAATTCTCAATGTCTTGTCCAAGCAACCGCTCGATCGACCTTTGATGTCATTCATCGGCGCGGTCGCCACCAGCCTCAATCTGCCAGCATCAACTGAATTATCATTAATCATCCTGCTGGCGATCGTGTTTGTCGTATCTGTCGTGCGCGCGCCGATTCAGCCGTGGATTGGCAGTTGGTTCCACTGGGCGATCCCGCTGCGAGCAAGGCGCGATCGGGCCGATCTAACGATTCAAAAAATTCTCACCTTGCCTCTATCTTTTTACGATGAAAATAACCCCGGTCGGATTGCCGGACGGGTCGCACGCGGGTTAACCAACCACACTTGGACTTATCCAGAAATTGCGGGACAGTTGATTCCCAAGTTAGTGAGAGTATTTGGCATTTTTATCGCGATCTGTCTGATGGAGTGGCGGATTGGCATCGCCTTTGCCCTCTCATTTACGGCTATTTTAGGCTTTAGCCTCAAAGGATTGCGCTACATTATCAAACGCGAGGCGCTCTTAGATAGCTACATGGAGAATACCGAAAGCCGTACCTCCGAAATTATTACCAATATCAAAACCGTCAAAGCTTTCGCCGCCGAACCTTACGAACTCGCTCGACAGCGGCAACGTCTAGACCGAGAGTTAACAGTCGTACTTTACCGCATCCATCGGAGTTACGTGCGCTTGAATATGTGGCAGCGCACGACAGTTCAAAGCTGCATCTTTGGCGTACTGGTGATGACCCTACTCGCTACCCTGCGCGGCGAACTGTCTTTAGGTCATTTTGTGACGTTACTAACAGTCTCTAGCATGGCTTATGCCGAGTTAGAACCCTTGAGTATCTTGGCAGAGTTTCTAGCCCGCCGCTATGCCTCGATGCTGCGTTTCCATGAGTTTATGCACGAGCCAGTCGGCACCGATGCGATCGATCTCCGCTCAGTCGCTCGATCGGCGGCGGATAATTTCACAGGTAAAATCCAGTTCGATCGGCTCAGTTTCGGTTACGACCCAGACCGACCGATCTTACACGATATCAATCTGACGATCGAGCCGTATCAAACCGTTGCGCTGGTTGGTAAATCTGGTTCGGGCAAGTCTACACTCGTGAAACTATTACTGCGTTACTTCGAGCCAACTCAGGGTCGAATTTGTATCGATGGTACGGATGTCCGATCGTTGGCAATCGGCCCATATCGTTCGCGCTTGGCGATCGTCCATCAGGAGGTCGATATCTTCAACGGTACGATTATGGATAATCTCCGCTATGGTAATCCTACCGCCGATGCCGATGCAGTAGCGGTAGCCTGTCAAATGGCGCGGGTCGATGAATTTATCCACGAGCTACCCCAGGGGTATGCCACAGTGGTGGGAGAGCGCGGCGTGCGCCTATCGGGGGGACAGCGGCAGCGGCTGGGAATCGCCCGCGCTCTCATTGTCAATCCGAATGTGTTGGTGTTTGATGAGGCTACATCCAGTCTCGATTATGAGTCAGAACGTGCCATTCAACTTGCCATGCGCTCGATTTCGGGCACCAGAACGATGCTCGTCATCGCGCACCGACTCAGTACCGTCAGGGATGCTGACAAAATTGTGGTTTTAGATCGCGGTCGGATTGTCGAAGTGGGGACACACGATGAGCTGGTGCAGCAGCATGGTGTGTATGCCAAGCTGCACGCCTTGCAAGAGTCTGGAGTCTTACCGTCATAAATGCTTTGACTAGGCAATCTTAGCCGATATTTATCCGGCTCCCAACGCTCCCGGTTATCAGAAGAAAAATTGCAATCGGATAAACTGACCCCAAATATTTGCAATGTAAATAAGCAAAATAAAAAACATCTGCCGATGATAGTTAGTCTCATCGCTTGACTGCGCTGTTAAACTCGATCCCAATGATGATACTCGACTTAAATCGAGCGATCGGTTTGAAAGTTACAATCGATCGAGCCAATAATTCGCTCCTTGCTGTTAGGCTCGATCTTCTAATTAGCTAGAAATCGCGATTGTTTAGTTGTTTCTTGGCTGCGATTGTAGAAATTGTAGTTGCTCCATACTTAATTCAGTAAGTTCGGCAATTGTTGCCAGGGGCATATTTTTAAGTAACATCTTCAGCGCAATCTCTTGTTGCTTTCTCTCTTGTGCTTTCTGCTCGGCTTCAGCAATCTCAGCATCAAACCAAGCATCAACCTGTTCCATCGTTCTCATAAACTCTTGCTCCTCGGTAGTCAAACTCTCTACAGGTAATCCCCGTAGGTAGACACAATACTTGAGACTAGTCTTAATTATATCATTCTTCTCCCGTCGCTCTGGCGATAACTGCTCGATTTCCCCAAACGCCCGCCGCACCGAATCCTTGTCCCCCAACATCTTCAACCACAGCGTATCTTCACCGTCGGGTAATCTGTCGATAACCACAATCCCCATCCGCAGGAACTTTGACAGCTCATATACCCCCGTGCCATATTCACTCAAAGGCTTCGCCTCACACAAATTCAATAACTTATCGCCACAATTTACTGCTAATATCCAAGTAAATGGATTCTGAATTTCAATTTGTGCTTTTGCATCCGGTGGTAACTGCTCGGATTTTTTCAGTTGTAACTCAACGCGAGCAGCTTCGATTAATTCTGATTCCTTTGGTTCCCAGTAGAGATTTTTTCTAGTGATGGAAACGTTGAGATTCTTCTGGTTGAGATACCCGCTATAATGCTCTACTATTATCGTCGGATGCTGTTTCATTAAGCGGTCGAACAAGCCTAAATCTTCCTGTTGCCAGCCAAATTTATCGGACTGTGTCACAAACATACAATCGATTTCTAGATCCTCATCATTTCTAACCTGGATATTTTTGAACGTTTCGCCCTTGGTCTTGTACAGAGCTTGGACGTAGAACTTAAAAAACCTGTCGTGTTTGTATTGAGCCATTAACTAATAATTCGATCGAGGCGATCGATCGCGTACTACAAAGCATCCACCCGATGCAGGGACTCGATCGATTCTTCGACCTCTTCTTCATCTACACATTGCTGGATTTGAGCGTTAAACCACTGCAATTCTTCGGCTGCTGGACTTTGGATCTGGTACACCAATAGCACTCCGGCGACGCGCGCCAGCGTCACTGGGGT
>NZ_JANLWO010000730.1:0-10684 GCF_031364565.1 Chamaesiphon sp. OTE_20_metabat_361 | reverse complement strand
GCAAGGATATTTTGAGCTTCAACAGGCGACCATTCGGTCACTGCTATCAATCATTAACCCAGCCAGCTAACGTTCCCGTTTACCTGCCGCTAGTAAACTTTTGAACTCAACGAAAAGACTCCAAACGGTCGGGTGCAGGCGGATTGTTATACAGCTTGGCAAAGATAAAGAATTATGATTCCATTCGAGACATAATTAAATCTACAGCCTCTTTTGCCGGAGCTAAATCTAAACCTGTCTTCTCTCTAAAGAACCTTATTGCACCCAACCGATCGCCAAAATATAGATACTCTTTCTTCATGATTTCGATATCCCCCTCGCTGATCTGGCTCAACAAATTTACGTTCGTAGCTACCGTACCCAACTCATCACTTTTTAACGGAGAACTTTGCGTAACAACGTTCTCAAAATTTGCACCACTAACTTTATTAAGACTCCACTGTTTCATTTTGCTCAGATCTACACCAGCTAAATTAGCATCTTGTAGGTTTGAGCTAGAAATCCACGCATCACACAAATTTGCCTGAACTAGGTTCGCGGCTTGGAAGCTTGCCGCTTTAATATATGCCTGTCTCAGATCGACACCTGTCATGTTTGCCCCGTTTAAAATGGCATCCTCTACAGTGAGTTGACTCAGGTTAGCAAAACTCAGATCCGCATTAGACAGATCCGTTCCCTCCCAGAACGTAGCTGCACTCATGTTAGCGTCCCGTAAATCGGCATTTCTAAAACTAGTGAATTGGCAAGTAACTTCACTAAAGTTAGCACCTACCAAGTTGACCTCAGTAAAATCAAGCTCGGAAAAATTGCATCCTCTTAAATTAATTCCACTCAAATTTGTTCCTCTCGGAACTTCCAGTTGCCTGATTACGCCAACAGATGAAAAGTCTCTTTCTCCAGCAGCGTAACGACCGATTAGTTCTTGAATATCTATCATGGCAAAACAGATCGGAGTGTCCAAACATCATCAACTCAATATTTCCCTGCCAGTAACTTCCTACTGCCCTAACTCAAGAAATAAAGATCCCAAATCCGAATCCCTTTACATTTACAATGTAACGCACGATCGATTGCGATCGATCTTTATGTCCGCAGGTACGAGCATCTTGGGCATAGTACCGCTAGCAATCTTTCCCAGACAGCGATCGGAATTCGATCGAAGGCTGGGAATTGCGATCGCTGGCGGGTTAGCATTTTCCACCATCCTCACCCCGACTGTAGTTCCCGCATTGATGGCATTATTGCCGGATTTCTCAGGCGATCGTCGCAAACACATTATTGGTAGTTAGTGTATTTTATAAATTGGATTGATGGTCGATCGAAGATGAGTTTGTTAGACTGCCTAGCCATCTTCCGATCCAGAGGTAGAATCATCGAATAGATCTATCAATGGCTTAAGATCGAGGTACATGGTGCGGTAGGGAGTTGAAGGTGGTAAGACTTCTTCAGCGTTAACAAAAAGGAAACCGAACTTTTGATAAAAGCCAGAAGCATCATAGGTTGGTGTCATGTCTTCATCATACAGAGCATCAACTGTCAGGAATCTGACACCGATTGCAGGTGCAATCTCACTTGCTACATACTCAATCGACCACTCCACTAATCTACGACCTGCACCCTTTGCCCGTTTATCGGCTGCAAGTAGTCCAATCTTGATGGCTGGAAAAGTTTGGTACCGAACGCCTTCATCAATTAGGATTGGCTGGTCGAGATCTAATTTATCGGCAATTAAAGTGACATACCCAGCTAAAGAGTCTTCACATCTTAGCATCCAGCATTGACTGATGCGGGCGTTTATCTCTCGTTGAATGCGTCCTTGTCGCCATTAGGTAACAAATTCTCCCCGCGAACATCGAAACCCCTGACCTAAACTACTCAGATCGGGGGTGATGCGCTCGACAGGAGTTTTGGAAAAGTCGATGTCAGCAAACTTACTACTTGGAGGCATTCTCAGCTTTCCGACGGGCGGCGATTTGCTTCATCAACGCAAGGGCGGTTTCATTCGCCACATGACCGCCACTTTGAATTGCTTGGGCTAGCTTCTGAGCTTCGCTGCCAGAAACAGGCTTTGATACGGTATGGAACGGATATTTCATTACTTTGGAAAGTGACTAATTCTATTATACAGCGCAAAGCCCAAGACCTAATGGTCTAATGGTCTAATGGTCGGCTCGCCTTCTAGTCGGTGAGCAGACCAAATGCACTTTTCGCTGTGCGGACTCGATTCCGCATAGCGGACGCTACGCGAACGAAAGATCCCAAATCCGAATCCGTCTACAATGCAACGCGCGATCGATTGCGATCGATCTTTATGTCCGCAGGTACGAGCATCTTAGGCATAGTACCGCTAGCAATCTTTCTCAGACAGCGATCGGAATTCGATCGAGGGCTGGGAATTGAGATCGCTGGCGGGTTGGCATTCTTGACCATCCTCACCCCGACTGTAGTTCCCACATTGATGGCATTATTACAGGATTTCTCAGGCGATCGGCGCAAACATATTATTGGTAGTTAGTGGATTTTATAAATTGGATTGATGGTCGCTCCGAGATTACTAGCTTCCTTCTAACGCCCCGCTTCACCCGCCGTTAGTGATTCCTCGATCCAACCGATAGCCTCGATCCGGTCGGTGTGCAAGCGGATTGTTATGCAACGGCTGATGCCAGTTTGTCTACTGATTAAGATCGATGCACCTAGAAGGAAATGACTTTACGATCGCGCCAAAACTTCCCCGTTTCACTATGAGATGCCTCAGTTGCTAACCAAATTGCGGTATCAGCACCTTGTTCAGGCGATCGATCTGCCGATGCTCCACCCATATCAGTTCTCACCCAGCCTGGACACATGGCATTGATGACGATATTCTTAGCTTTCAGAGACTGGGACAACATTATCGTTGCACCATTTAATGCCAGTTTCGATAAACTGTAGCTAGTTGCCGTCGTAGTTAAACTATCGAATGCACCCATCCCACTAGAAACATTGATTATTCTGGCATCGGCAGATTTTTCGAGCAGTTGTAGACAGGCTTGCACCATCTGAATTACACCAAAGGTATTGGTCTGCATTGCCGTATTGAGAAGTTCGCGAGAGATAGTCAAGCTATCAACTTGTTTGTCAGGGTAAACTCCGCCGTTATTAATCAAAACATCCAGTCGATCTATTTGCTGAGTTAAAACTGTAATCGCCCGATCGATCTATCGATCGTCACTTACCTCTAACTCCAGTGGAATCACTTTTTCACCTAACTTTTCAGCGGCTTGCTGGGCAGCAGCTAGCGATCGAGCCGTAATAATCACTTCGTAACCTTGAGCCAGTAGACCTTGAGCAATTGCAAAACCAATCCCGCGATTACCACCTGTAACTAAAGCGCGTTTGTTATTCATATTGTTACCGCCAAAAAAGGATAGTCAGTGTAGCCTGCTGCACCTCGATCGTAAATAGTGAGAGGGTTTGGGGGATTTAATTTAGCACCCGATCGAAACCGCTCTGGTAAATCGGGATTGGCAATAAAGGGCATTCCATAGGCAATTAAATCCACCTCACCACTAGTAACTGCGGTGGTGCCTTGGTTAAAATCATAGCCCCCATTGGCGATTAATAATCCTTGATAGACATCGCGCATCAGCGGTGTAGCAGGTTCATCTTCACCTGCTAGGAATTGTCCTGGCACACCTTCAGCTACATGCAGATACGCTAAGTTAAACTGATTTAAGGCACTCGCAGCAGCAGTAAATAATGAATTAGGATCGCTATCGCGCATATCCAAATAGGGATTTTTCGGAGACAGGCGAACGCCTACCCGTTGGCCTAGCCGCTCCCCTGGAGCATCGGCACTCCAAGCATTGACGACTGATTTTGTCACCTCCAACAACAACCTCAGCCGATTGTCGATACTACCACCATAGGCATCGGTACGCTGATTTACACCATCTCGCAGAAATTGGTCAATTAAATACCCATTGGCTGCATGGATTTCCACACCATCAAACCCAGCGGCTTGAGCATGTTTGGTTGCTTCAGCATAGGTTTGAACGACCGCCGGAATTTCATCCAGTTCTAGAGCACGGGGTCGAACGAAAGATTTCTTACCGCTGGGGGTGTGGATTTCGCCAGCGGGTGTGACTGCCGAAGCTGAGACAGGAATTGCACCATTGGGTTGGAAGTCTGGGTGAGAAGCGCGGCCAGTGTGCCAGAGTTGGAGGAAGATTTTACTTCCCTGGGCATGGACAGCATCAGTGACAAGTCGCCAACCTTAGATGTGTTGGGCTGTATGGATGCCAGGTGTATTAATGGCCCCTGCGGCTTGCTCAGAAATTTGGGTTGCTTCTGCAATAATTAAGCCTGCGGAAGCTCTCTGGCTATAGTATTCAGCCATTAAGGAATTGGGCGATCGATCTGCATCCGCACGCGATCTGGTCATCGGTGCCATCACAATCCGATTTTTGAGTTGATTGGCACCGAGTTGAAGAGGTGAAAATAAATCCATGTTTTTAGCCTCTACCAACCGATCGCGCCAGCTTCATTAAAGAATCCACCATTGGGACCATCCGCAGGTAAAGTCGCTAGTTTGATGATGATGCCTGCGCCTTGTTGGACGGTACGTGGTGCCGCTGCACTTCCCATATCGGTCTGTACCCAGCCTGGACAAGCAGAGTTGACTTTGATATTGGTACCAGCAAGTTGTTTGGCTAATTGGACGGTGAGGGCGTTGAGGGAAGTTTTGGAAGAGTTATAGCCAGCGGTGTTGACAAAGTAATAGGGAGATTCAGGGTTAGATTGCTCGGCGAGGGAACCGCCCGAAGAAGATGTATTTACAACGCGACCTGCCTCAGATTTACGCAGGAGCGGCAGAAATTCACGGATTACTAGGAACGGACCAAAGACATTGGTTTGATAAATTTGCATTAACAGTTCCAAGGACATCTGTTCAAAGGTGAAAATTCCTTGGGGATATTCGGGGTTGATCCCGGCGTTGTTGACAAGGATATCGAGTTTGCCATAGCGATCGGTCACAGTCTGCGCCGCTTGTTTGACACTAGCTTCGTTGCTTACTTCGAGGGGAATAAAATCTGCTTTGTATCCCTCTGCTTGCAACGCTTGAGCAGCGGCTTCGCCTTTGGCGGCATCGCGGGCACCAATGATGACGTGAATGCCTTTGGCGGCTAGTTGACGGGCTGTTTCCAGACCAATACCTTTGTTGGCACCAGTGATTAATGCGATCGTAGTCATAACTAAACTCCGGTTGGGTGAATTACTTGATGTACCCAATATATTCTTTGTTCTAGCTGAGAAAAAGGGGTTAAGATTCAAATCAGTTATGCATAAAATGCAAAGATGGACAAGCTCAAGAGTTTGATGATTTTCCTACGATCTGCCCAGCACCAAAGCTTTTCGGAAGCAGCGCGGCAGTTGAGTATGTCGCCGTCGGCAGTGAGTCGGGCAGTAGCACGGTTAGAGGATGACTTAGGGATTCGGCTGTTGCAGCGCACGACTCGGAGCTTGACCCTGACAGAAGATGGGGCGATATTCTATCGGCGGTGTCAGCAGATTTTGGACGATCTAGAGGCGATCGAACTAGAAGTCAAGCAGTCGCGATCCCAGCCTAAAGGCACCCTCCGGCTTAATTTTTCGATCGCTTTGGGGAAGATGTATATTGCCCCAAGACTAGCCACATTGGCAGATCTGTATCCCGACTTGATCTTCAATGTTTCATTCAGCGATCGCATGAGTGACTTGATCGAAGAAGGCATTGATGCGACGGTGCGAGTGGGGTTAGGTAGCGATAGCCGTTTGGCAATGCAGGTCTTGGGGATGGCTTATCCAATCACCTGTGCAGCTCCTAGCTATTTGGAACGCGCAGGGATACCGAACAGTCCAGCCGCGATCGATGAACATCGCTGCGTGAATTTTGTGCTGCCGCAGTTGGGTCGAGAAATTAGCTGGAAGTTTGAGCAGGATAAAAAGGCAATTGTCCTGCCAGTAAAGAGTTATTTACAGTTTGACTATGCCGAAGCACTATTAGAGACTGCAATTAAGGGTGCTGGAATTATTCAAGCACCGAAATACATTGTCGCTGAGGCAATTAAGCGGGGACAATTAAAGCCAATTTTAGAGAATTACGCATCGAAGGAAGGAACAGTTATCGCGATCGTTTATCCACAAAGAAAATATCTATCAGCAAAGGTACGTGTCTTTCTAGAATTTATGACCACACTGATGAGCGATTTGAAGCAGAAGGGCATCGTGGACTAGCTGATATCCAGTTAGTTCAAACCTTTCGCTAGTATCGAGTGTAATAACTTTTAGTAGATTAGGCTTGGGATCTACCGATCGATTCCGCACAGCGAAAAGTGCGGGAACAGGGCACCTTTTCAAGACAGCGGACGCTACGCGATCGAAAGATCCCAAATCCGAATCCCTCTACAATGTAACGCGCGATCGATTGCGACCGATTTTTATGTCCGCAGGTACGAGCATTTTTGGGGTAATTTCCCTAGCAATCTTTCCCAGACAGGGATCGGAATTGTATCAGGGTTTAGGGATTGCTTTAACTGGTGGGTTAGCATTTTCTACCATCCTCACCCCTACTGTCATGCCTGCATTGATGGTATTATCACAGGATTTCTCAGGCGATCGTCGCAAACACACTATCGGTAGTTAATTGCGATCGCGGGTAACTACCAGCCGATCTGGCTCCCAACTGATAAAGATTCTATTTCAGCAAATTTAGCTGCTTCAGCACACAAATCTTCAATAGTTAATTAAGTAGGTTCATGAAGAAGGCTCCTGATTTGAGTCGAAGTAGAGTGGGATGAAGCCAGACAGGGCGATCGCTGCCGAACTTTGAATTTGATGACTTCTATGGCTTTTTATGCAATCGCCACTCTAATTGGCGACATAACCTCGTCAGGTTAGCCCTTAACAACTGGTTGGTAATCTAATGAGGCCCGATCCCAATGCGCTAAGTTAGCTGCTGCCTCGTAAGTGCTTTGCAGGAATGCCATTACCATTGCCTCTGGATCGTCAGCTTGCCGTACTGCTTCATAAGGCAGCATGAATTCCTGCATGTCTGGGCTGTAAAAGGCTGCTGGCGGTTGGATCGGATAATCTTTGAAGCCCCCTGGTGCCGGATAGGCGTAAGCGTAGAACGAGGCTTCAATCGAGCCACCGCCAAACCAAAAACCACAACTGCTTACCTCATACGAATAGGCTTCTCGCGTCACCCAATCTGCCATGTGGGGCACTCCACCCGGATGTTCGGGCGCACGTCGTCCCGAAAAGCGCGTCACTGCTAGGTCAAAGCTGCCCCAGAAGAAATGGACTGGACTACACTTGCCAGCATAGCGGGCGCGGAAGTCGGTCAGCAGACGATCGGCTTGCATCAGAATTTGCCAAAACCGTTGGGCAGATTCTGCATCGTAAGCCGCATGTTGCTCGTCTTGCTCAAAGGGAATAGGGTCAGCTATTTCCTGCGGCATCGTCCAGATCCGGACTTCGATGCCCATGTCTTTTAAGGTACTCATCACGGCTCGATAGAAAGCAGCCACAGAGCAAGGAGCGAGGGCGATCGTTCGCACTATGCCATCGCTCGTTTCAATTAGGAGTTGATGTTGTAAGAAGTCAAAGGCGATCTCAAAGCTACGGGAACCATCGGGCATCGTCCCAGTCGTCAGCCCGCGTGGTGTGACATATAGCGTTGAATGCCACCAGTGATTCATTTTGGGTGCTAACGCTAGGCGAATTTTGCCAATGATTTGCGTCCACAGATGCAGCGTTGCATAAGTGTCTTGCCAAGCGGCAAGCGGTAGGGGAAGCCAGCGATCGGTAGAGGATAGGTGAGTGGTAGTCGTCATAGTACGAATCTCCATGTGAGTTGTTACCGTCATGTAAACGTCAAGTTCGAGAGTTGAAAAGTTGGATGTTTTTCGATTACTTTGCCCTACTTATCGGGTCTGTTGAGTGGCGATAAACAACACCTAAAAGCGAAAAGACTTTGCTCGCCGCGCCAACAGATTTGTGCTACTGCACTGCTACTCACAATTCATCAGAGCTTCAAGATCTGCCGCTACAATTTGCTCCAGATTTTGCGTAATTTTCTCAATGTCCCAATTCCACCAAGCAACTTTAAGCAATGCTTCGATCGTCTCATCATCAAACCGTTGGCGGATGCACTTGGCTGGATTACCGCCAACAATTGTATAAGGTAAAACATCGCCTACAACAACTGACTTTGCTGCAATGATGGCTCCGTCTCCCACCTGCAACCCTGGCATCATGACCGCTTCATAGCCAATCCACACATCGTTACCGATCGTCGTATCGCCTTTGTATGGCAGTTCTCCAGTTTGAGGGGTTACTTTCTCCCAACCGTTGCCGAAAATTTGAAACGGATAAGTTGAAAACCCGTCCAACTTGTGATTGGCACCATTCATGATGAACTCGATCCCTCTTGCCAAAGCGCAAAACTTGCCGATGATTAATTTATCGCCGATGAACGGGAAATGGTACAAAACATTCCGCTCGAAATTTTCTGAATCTTCTGGATCGTCGTAATACGTGTAATCTCCAACAATGATATTGGGATTCGACACCGTGTTCTGAATGAAGCAGATTTGCGGAAACCCCTTCATCGGATGCTTGTCTTTCGGATCTGCTCCGTACAAAATTGTTGGCATAGCCTCTCCCTGGAGAATTGCTCCTAGCTTTCAAAAATTCATTATCTCTGCATCTTATTCAAAAACTCACAACTAGATCCTTCACCTGTTGTTCAAACGGTTGAGCAGCATAGTCGCTCGCTCGTTGGCGATAGCCTCTGTCTTGACTGAAACACATGTGGAGGAGACCTCCGCGTGATTTCAGTCGCTCCTTGGAGAATCGTGTACTCCTTATAAGAGTGTGTTTTAGGCAAGGTCAAACAATAAGATTTCAGCACTGGCATCGGTCGTCAGTTCTAGCAGTTCTGGACTGTTGATTTGTACGCCATCGCCCTCTCGCAGTGACTCACCATTGAGCGTCACGATCCCTCGTGCTACTTGAATCCAAGCAAAGCGATCGCTCTCCATCTCAAACGTAATCCGCTCGCCCGATGTCCTATTGGTAGGGTCAGTCCTTGAGAAATGACAGCAGATCGGCATTGAGGAGATCTTTATGGGTGTCAGGCAGTCCGTGAGGTGCGCCAGGATAGATTTTTAGGGTGGCATTCTTGACTAGTTTCGCGGCAGCGATCGCAGCAGCTTTAATCGGTACGATCTGGTCATCGTCGCCATGAACGATTAGTGTTGGCACGTCCATTTTTTTGAGATCCTCTGTGAGGTCGGTTTCAGAGAAAGCCTTGATGCAATCGAAGGTGTTTTTGTGTCCGGCTTGCATCCCCTGGAACCAGAATGAGTCGATTGCGCCCTGCGAGATTTTTGCACTCGGACGGTTGAAGCCAAAAAACGGCCCACTGGCAATGTCCTGATAGAGCTGCGCTCGATTCGCTAGAGAACCCATGCGAATCCCATCGAACACCTCGATTGGCAGTCCGTCGGGATTGCGCTCTGTCTTGAGCATTAGTGGCGGCACGGAGGAGATTAGTGCGGCTTTGGCGACTCGTGCTGCGCCGTGGCGACCGATATAGCGTGCTACTTCACCGCCGCCAGTGGAGTGTCCGACTAGTGTGGCGTTATTGAGGTCGAGATGCTCAAGGAGTTCTGCTAGATCGTCAGCGTAAGTGTCCATGTCATTGCCATGCCAAGGTTGGCTCGACCGTCCATGCCCGCGACGATCGTGTGCGATGCAGCGGTAGCCGCGATCGGCGAGGAACAACATTTGCGATTCCCAGGCCTCCGCGTTCAAGGGCCAGCCGTGGCTAAAAACAACAGGCTGTCCCGAACCCCAATCTTTGTAGTAAATCTGTGTACCGTCTTTGGTCGCGATCGTACTCATGTTGTGACTCCTAATAGATATTGGGCTAAAAGTTTCTCAGTCTGGATCTAGTTCGGATGCTCCGTTTATTTTAGTTAATGAATGATTAATTACAGTTTTTTTACCATACATTCAGTATGTAAGATTCATCCAAATTTCACCACTCAAGATCCACCAGTTAAGCTTTAAAATAGTTATTTATAATTAAAACTTTGTTATTTGCAGGCGCCAACCCGATCGGGCGTTTGGAGTTGGGCATTGGGGATAATTTCCGAGGGTAAATCCACTTTCACAGCTAGATATAATTAGATCTGCTGCAACTATAGCCGCTTGTTGAGAATCATAACACTCAGTTCGATCTCGATAATTTATCCGCCAATTTTTGAGTTTTGAATCTGTCCGTTGGCGAAGCCTACCGTAGGTAATCGCTCATTATCTACCATCCATTCAAGCCTGTCAGGAAGCCACATTTGTACCAAGATTACCCAATTTCGGACTCCACCACGCCCCCTCTTTGCCGCGAAAATAGGCAACATCTTGGTGTTTGGGCTTGGTTCGAGCTGCTGCATCCGAACACCTTAGCATCGACTTGGATTGCCCATCCTTATTGTAGCTATATTCTTCTAGCGGCTTTTGGCAAACCGGACAAGGATGTTCGGTAAGTTTCGCTGGCGATGACTGCTCGGTTTTAGGTTGTGGAATCTGCCATTCACTCGATCGATCTGACCAAAACATCACTAACCCTTTACCCTCTGAATCTTTACATCCATCTTCA
>NZ_JANLWO010000702.1:0-1861 GCF_031364565.1 Chamaesiphon sp. OTE_20_metabat_361 | reverse complement strand
CGTGCCCGCCGACTGGAAAAAGCTCTCGATACGCCTGCTAAGATTTACTACAAATATGAAGGCGTTAGCCCCGCTGGTAGCCATAAACCGAATACTGCCGTTGCCCAAGCCTATTACAACAAACAAGCAGGCATCAAACGCTTAATCACCGAAACCGGAGCCGGACAGTGGGGATCTTCACTGGCGTTCGCTGGTGCGCTCTTTGGGCTAGAAGTTGTGGTTTACATGGTCAAAGTCAGCTACAACCAAAAACCCTATCGCCGCGCCCTGATGGAAACCTATGGAGCCAGAGTTGTTGCCAGTCCTAGCACCGAAACTCAAGCTGGTCGATCGATTCTCGCAACGCATCCTAATAGTACGGGCAGTTTGGGCATCGCCATCAGTGAGGCTGTCGAAATTGCAGCGGCTGACGAGCAGAGCAAATATGCTTTAGGCAGCGTCCTCAATCACGTTCTCCTCCATCAAACTGTCATCGGACAGGAAGCCTTAGTCCAGATGGAAATGGCGGGTGATTATCCAGATCTAGTCATTGGTTGCACGGGTGGCGGTAGCAACTTTGCTGGTATTGCATTTCCGTTTCTAGGTGCCAAGTTACGCGGCGAACGCGACGTGGAAATTATCGCTGTCGAACCAGCGGCTTGTCCCACCTTGACTCGTGGTAAGTATGCCTACGATTTTGGCGATACGGCGCACTTGACACCGTTGATGAAGATGCACACCTTGGGTAGCACCTTCGTTCCTGAAGGCATTCATGCTGGCGGCTTGCGCTATCACGGGATGGCTCCATTAATGAGTCATGTAGTCGCGCTAGGTCTGGCTGAAGCCCGATTGGAATACCAATTAGGTTGTTTTGCGGCAGGATTGACATTTGCACGGTCTGAAGGCATTCTTCCCGCTCCAGAAGCGAATCATGCTGTCAAGGCGGCGATAGATGAAGCCCTCAAATGTAAGGAGTCCGGCGAGAGTAAGGTAATTTTATTCAATCTCTGCGGTCACGGACATTTTGATATGCAGGCATACATGGACTATCAAGCCGGAAAACTCGTCGATACCGAATATAGTTCGGCAGAGGTGGCAATGGCTCTGGCTGGATTGCCCTCCTTTGGTTAGTCTTTAGATATTCCCACAGAAAATTAATGGTGAATCGATCGCCTGCGGTAAACTACGCCAACGATATCCGATTCGATCTAACTATTCGCGAAGCTTGATAATTGCAGCAGATAATATGGCTAAATTTCTCATTTGTACAATTTCAGCAATAGGGCATGTGAGTCCGGCTCTGCCGATCGCGCGTGAATTAGTCGATCGCGGGCATCAAGTCTGTTGGTATACTGGAAGCGAATTTCAAGCGAAGATCGAATCAACTGGCGCACACTTTACTCCAGCAGTCGATCTCTCGCCAGAATGGCTGGCACAGTGGATGTCGCGTAGAAATGCGTTGCAGGGTGTCGCCCAACTCAAGTACGATCTCAAGTACGGTTTTATCGATGCCGCAGTAAAACAGGTTAAGGATTTGACGGAAATATTGCGAGATTTTCCAGCAGATGCCATTCTTGCGGATTTTTGTTTCTTGGGTGCTGCTTGGCTGCACGAACAGGGTGGGCCACCGTGGGCGGGGTTTAGCGTTTCGGCACTAGCATTTAGCAGTTGCGATACGGCTCCCTTCGGTTTGGGCATGAAACCAGATGCCTCCGCTTTCGGACAGTTCCGCAATCGTGGCTTGAACTGGTTGACCGATCGAGTCATATTTAAAGAAGTAACGGCTTACATGAACCAAGTTCGTGCCGAGCTGGAACTGCCGCCATCCCAGACGAGTTTCTTTAATATCATCTCCCCGTTTCTCCACTTAGTTGGCTCGGTG
>NZ_JANLWO010000700.1:0-2053 GCF_031364565.1 Chamaesiphon sp. OTE_20_metabat_361 | reverse complement strand
GTCACTTGTTGCCGATCCATTTGCAGTTTAATTTTAATCGACGGATAATCGTCGCGGCGATCGAGCTTGGGCTGATAGCTGCCGACTTGGATCGGTGTTTGCGCTAAAGTTGCCAAGAATTTGGCACCGATCGCCGCAGGGATCGCGATCTTTTTTGTCTGCTGTTGATGAATTCCGGCTGCACCATAACCACCGATCGCAATGTAGGCATTACCGACTAATTTTTCCTGGTGGCGGCGGAGTTTATAGTGACGCAAAACTGGAGTGATGTCTGAGTAGCCATTCCAATCATTGTGGATTTCGATGGTACTCGCTTGCATCACGGGTGCGAGGCTGGGTAGTTTCGTCAGGGGCTGACTCTGTGCCGTCTCGATCGGGGAGCGAGCTCAACTACTACATAATATTAATAGCAATTGGGGCAATTTTTTGTACATCGATCGACTCCAACTATCGCCCGAATTAGGAATATTGGTAGCTGCTATTTTGACTGCTTTTGGGGGATGGCGGGCTGGTAAATAGCAGTTGCTTCTAAGAGGCTGTTTGAAAAGTATAGATTAGCATTCGTAAACCCTAGAAATCCCCCCTGTCTTGTCTCGCTAAACCGTCGGGAAACAGAGGCGTGCGCGAGCCGCTAGCCCCCCTTTTCAAGGGGGGAACCGGATTTAAAGTCCCCCTGCTTGGTGCAAGCCATGGGTCGGGAACCTCCGCGTGGTTGCATCCGCTTTTTAAGGGGGATTTAGCGGATGCTAAGCTGCGCCTCTGTTCCCCGACGGGTTAGCGACCCAAATCGCGCTGTAGGCGAAGACGTGTCGCTAGACGGTTCCCTCGTGAATAGCGTTTGGGTCAAGACAGCGGCTCGCATAATCCGGGAGGTTACCGCCCGGATTATGCGAGACAAGACAGCGCACCAAGCAGGGGGATTTAGATCTACGATCGAAGCCAATAAAACTTTTCAAACATCCTCTCACTAGAAGCAACCGCTCGATCGACTAATCTTCAGCAAAGATATAGCGCCGCAATTCGCTCGGATCGGGTTCGGGACTATTTTCCGCAAACTCGACCGAATCATCGACTATTGCCTGCACTTCGCGATCGAGTGCGGCTAGTTCTTCAGTAGTAACTAACCCTTCGGCAATTAAATAATTTGCCAACTTTTTAATCGGATCGCGAGCAAACCAGAACTCTTTTTCTTCCTTCGGACGTAGCTCGTCGGGATCTGCCAAGGAATGACCGCGAAAACGGTACGTCAGGGCTTCAATTAGGGTCGGCCCTTCCCCCGCACGGGCGCGAGCGACTGCCTCCTTAGCGACGCTGTAGACGGCTAAGACATCCATCCCATCGACTTGAACGCCGTGCATCCCAAAGGCAGCACCCTTGGTATAGATTTCCGGTACCGATGTCGCCCGTTCGTGAGACATCCCGATCGCCCACTTATTATTTTCGACGACATAGAGCATCGGCAACTTCCATAGCGCCGCCATGTTCAGGCATTCAAAGAACTGACCGTTATTGGCAGCCCCATCGCCAAAGAAGCAAGCCGAAACCAGATCCGAACTCGCATCGCCGAGCGCATCGCGGCGATATTTACTCGCAAAAGCCGCTCCAGTCGCCACGGGAATCCCCTCGGCAACAAAAGCATAACCGCCGAGTAACCGATGCTCCTTAGAAAACATGTGCATCGAGCCGCCGCGCCCTTTGCTACAGCCAGTCTCCTTGCCAAATAACTCCGCCATCACCTCGCGGGCGGGTACGCCAGCACTGAGAGCGTGGACGTGATCGCGATAAGTACTAGAAACATAGTCTTGTCCCGGACGCATCGCTTTAATTACGCCAGAGGAGACCGCTTCTTGACCGTTATACAGGTGGACAAAACCAAACATTTTGCCCCGATAGTACATCTCTGCACATTTATCCTCAAAGAACCGACCGAGGATCGTGTCGCGGTACAACATCAAGCCTTCTGCTTTAGTGATTTCTCCCGACTTTGGCTCAAATGCGGGTAAAGTTCTCTCTTGAACCATTTAGTTTGTTTTATCCACTTGTGTGCGATCGA
>NZ_JANLWO010000691.1:0-2923 GCF_031364565.1 Chamaesiphon sp. OTE_20_metabat_361 | reverse complement strand
CCCTAGCTCAGTTTATGACGATCGCGCGCCCCAATGCGACCCCGAAATCTGGAACCTCGGAATTCCGGTGTTGGGTGTGTGCTACGGAATGCAATTGATGGTGCAGCAGCTCGGCGGTGAAGTAGTTAAAGCTAAAAAAGCTGAGTACGGCAAAGCCGAATTACTCATCGACGATCCGATCGATCTGCTGACGAATGTCGAGGAAGGAACGACAATGTGGATGAGTCATGGCGACTCCTGCGAACGGCTTCCCGATGGCTTCGATCTACTAGCACATACTGAGAATACACCATGCGCGGCGATCGCCAACCATCAGCGTAAGTTATTTGGAGTGCAATTCCATCCTGAAGTAGTGCATTCGATCGGTGGGTTCGCTTTAATTCGCAATTTTGTCTATCATATTTGCGGTTGTCAACCAACTTGGACGACCGAAGCATTTGTTGAGGAATCAATCAGAAATATTCGTGCTAGAGTGGGCGATAAAAAAGTTTTACTCGCACTATCTGGCGGTGTCGATTCTTCGACTTTAGCATTCTTATTGCACCGCGCGATCGGCGACCAATTAACCTGTATGTTCATCGATCAAGGGTTCATGCGGAAGCTCGAACCAGAACGATTGGTGAATTTATTTAAAAACCAATTTCATATCAAAGTTGAATATGTAATGGCGCGGGAACGGTTCATTAATGCGATCGCGGGTGTTACCGATCCTGAAACCAAACGTAAAATCATTGGCACCGAATTTATTCGCGTATTCGAGTCAGAATCAAAACGATTGGGGCCATTTGATTATCTCGCGCAAGGGACATTATATCCCGATGTAATTGAGTCCGCAGATACCAATGTCGATCCGCAAAGCGGCGAACGGGTAGCAGTTAAAATTAAGAGTCATCACAACGTTGGTGGTTTGCCTAAAGACTTACAATTTAAACTCGTCGAACCCTTACGAAAATTATTTAAAGATGAAGTGCGAAAAGTGGGACGATCGATCGGCTTACCCGAAGAAATCGTTAAACGGCAACCATTTCCCGGCCCCGGTTTAGCAATTCGGATCATCGGTGAAGTCACCGCAGAGCGACTAAATATCCTTCGCGATGCCGATCTAATCGTTCGTCAAGAAGTTAATAAACAAGGACTTTATGACAAGCTCTGGCAAGCTTTCGCGGTACTACTCGCCGATGTAAATAGTGTCGGCGTCATGGGCGACCAACGGACTTATGCACACCCGATCGTTTTACGTTGTGTATCTAGTGAAGATGGCATGACCGCCGATTGGTCAAAGGTTCCTTATGAGTTTCTAGAGATTGTTTCCAACCGGATTGTGAATGAAGTCAAAGGCGTCAATCGCGTGGTTTATGATATCACTTCCAAGCCACCCGGCACGATCGAGTGGGAATAATTCTTTGCGATTAGTTTAAATTAGCTGAAAAGGTGGGCATTGCCTGCCTTTTTGATTTTATCTGTAATCTATTTAGTCAGATCCAGAGGATTTCAATCTCCGACCCCTTCCAAAAGCAATAGC
Source organism: Chamaesiphon sp. OTE_20_metabat_361 (assembly GCF_031364565.1). NCBI lineage: Bacteria > Bacillati > Cyanobacteriota > Cyanophyceae > Gomontiellales > Chamaesiphonaceae > Chamaesiphon > Chamaesiphon sp. OTE_20_metabat_361. The sequence goes on along the minus strand of NZ_JANLWO010000691.1, from coordinate 1,401 downwards.
TTGAAGCTCTTAACTGTTTATGGGGTATCCACTTCAGCCATTCGCAAGAAGTGAGCAGGGTAAAAAACAGGGTAAAAGTGGTTTCGGGGTTGGTTTACTCTTTATAAATTTCCCTCTCCACTGAGGCGACGGATGATGATATCGATTTTGGTATCGAGCGAGTCAAACCTCTGATTTGTGTCAGCTTCAATGCGATCGAGTCGAGCATTAACCGCTACAAATTCCGCTCTCATCTCCGATCGTATCGAGCCAATCTCTTCATAAATCCGATCTAGTACGCTGGAAAACTCTTGGGGGGAGATCTGGGTGTATTCCAGTCTGTCTAATCTACGGTTGACACCACCCAAGTCGCGGTTAACGCGATCGATGTCGTCTGGTTCTGTGGCTTGAGTCATGTTAACCTCATGGTAGTTATGTTAAGTTCGATTCTCCTGACGGAGACGCTTCTCTTCGAGAGGCTTCGCCAACGCGAACGCGCTGCTAGTAACAGTCCCTCGATTCTCCTAACGGAGACGCTACGCGAACGAAATAGCCCTCGCCTTCACTGGTGGGGCTATTTCGATTATATGAGTAAATTCTACCCAAATCGATTCTGTGTTGACATTGTGTTGACACTTTTATATGATAGTTATCACCTACCGCAGAGGAGAAAGCGTTATGTACGCCTCAGTAAACGAAGGTTTGGCGAATGAAACCCGTGATGTCACAATTAACATCCGCGCTAAGAAGAATCAACGCGATCTAATCGATCGAGCGGCGGAATTGCAAGGGAAGAGTCGATCGGAGTTTATGCTGGAGTCGGCTCAAAAGACCGCCCAGGATGTGCTGTTAGACCAAAGATTTTTTGGGTTGGATGAAGTTAAATTCCAGCAATTTGTGGAATTGCTGGATGAACCACCGACACATCACGAACAGCTTCACAAATTGCTAACTACAAAAGCACCTTGGGATTAATTCGTGGGCAATAATCTAGAGCAACAGCGGATTCGTCCGCCAGAAAAACTGAGTTCGATTCATCAGATCGAGGATTTTGATTCGGGGATCGAGCCATTAGATAGTTGGCTGAAGCGTCGCGCGCTGGGGAATGAAGCAGAGGGGGCTTCGCGTACTTATGTCGTCTGTGTGGGGGACGTTGTGGTGGGGTATTACTGCTTATCCAATGGCGCGATCGCCAATAATATCGCGACGGGTAAGGTAAAGCGAAATATGCCAGATCCGATTCCGGTGATGAAAATTGGGCGATTGGCGGTCGATCGCAACTGGCAAGGGAAGGGGATTGGGCGTGGTTTGTTGCGAGATGCGATGCTGAGGACGCTCAAGGCTGCGGAAATCGCGGGGATACGAGCTATCCTGGTTCATGCGATTTCGGAGGGGGCAAAGCAGTTTTACGAGCAGTATCGG
>NZ_JANLWO010000660.1:0-12248 GCF_031364565.1 Chamaesiphon sp. OTE_20_metabat_361 | reverse complement strand
GGGGTGTTGGGGAGTTGGGGTGTTGGGGTGTTGGGGAGTTGGGGAGTTGGGGAGTTGGGGAGTTAACGAACGAATAATTATGTTCTAAATTAGCAACCTCTTACCTTTTACCTTTTACCTCTTACCCTTTACCCTCTACCCTGAAAATCCGACTTCCCGCCAGTCTTGCTAATCAAGCGAATATTTTCGATTTGCATCGATTTTTCGAGGGCTTTAGCCATATCGTATAGGGTTAGTGCAGCGATCGAGACTGCGGTGAGTGCTTCCATTTCTACGCCAGTTTCGGCTTTAATCGTGACAGTCGATCGAATTTGAAATCCTGGCAACTCGCGATCGGGTGTTAGCTCGACACTCACTTGACTCAAGGGGAGCGGGTGACACAAGGGAATCAGATTGGCGGTTTGCTTCGCCGCCATGATGCCTGCAATCTTGGAAATGCTCACAACATCACCTTTGGGAGCGTTACCCGCCAGAATCGCTTCTAGGGTGCCCAGAGACATGCGGACTTGTCCCCCGGCGACGGCTGTGCGCTTGGTGATAGCTTTGTCGGCGACATCTACCATCATGGCTTCACCGCGATCGTTCAAATGCGTGAGTGGAGAATCCAAGGGCGATCGGACATCTTCAGAAAAGTTTTGCATGATTGGGATAACGTGTGCTATGATTGTTCTCTGGCGGGGGCGAGTAGTTTAGTGGATAGAGCGTCCGGCTACGAACCGGAAGGTCGGGGGTTCGAATCCCTCCTTGCCCACTACTGTAAACTAAATAAGAAGGCACGATCGTTCAATCGTGCCTTCTTATTTTTTGAAGCGACCTGGGCGTATTACTCAGCTTTGGGATAGTCAGTACGATCGGGCGTTGATGAATCGGTGGGAAATGATGGTAAGTTTTTTCGCAGGAGATCGCCGACTGCGCGGGACTTGCGGACATCTTTGAGATCGAAATTTGAATGCCACATGGCTCGATCGACAACGCCGCTGTCGATATTTCCGACAAATTTTTTCACAAACAGCGTCCTAAAAAATTTGGTGGCACGCCAAGCTTCAAAGTAGAAGTAAGCAATTACTACCACATAGACGAGTGCGATAACTTGGACGGTCGTCACATACTGATAGTTTCTAATGCCAGCAAAAATATTGTCAAGTACTGATGACAGTGTGGCAAATAGTCCGCCCAGACAAGTCAAGAGTAGTGCCACCGTCATATTGTGGAGCTTGATGACTAGAGAAATCTCATAGCCATGATGGAGACTATCGATCTTACCTTCGATCGTCGGCGATAAGAATGCTGGCAAGTGAAAATGTTTGTATCCAATGATACGATTGGCTAAAAATTTAAAACCTTGAATTTGCCCGAAATAACGCTGCTTAGTTGGCGGAGAGTTGGTATTTTGCTGCGCTGAAAAGATCGGGTCGTAAATCGCACTTTCTAATCGATCTGCAATCTGCGCAAAGTTAAGCGTGGTGATAATCACACACCGATCGAAGGGAATTCTAATCATTTGAATCTATATCGCCTAAAAATGTGATGCAATTGGAGCATTAGGAGTGATTGATAAGGTAGATGATGTGTAGCATAATTATCTGCTAGTCTATCGCCAGAGCATCAACAAATGCTACATTTCACACTTTAATTGAGCAAAAATACTGAAATCGTTGGCGTAGCCGCTCCTGTGGAGCATCGAGTCAAATTTTCGGTTGAATCGATCGATTCTGGGATAATTTCGATCGACACCTCTATCTTTTACTAGTGGCGTGGGTACTCTAAGCGATGAGTGAGTAAGCGAGAGATCGGTAAATCGAGCATGAATGTAAATATGAAGCAGGGAGTAGTGGGGAAAACTCCGCCTACTACAGATCCACCAGGATCGGCAGCGCAGCTTGCCACTAACCCAAATACCAATCCCCAATTATTGAGTCAAATTGCCACAGCACCAGATTGGGAACTGCGGCGACTAGTGGCTGGCAATCCGAACACTCCGACAGACACCCTCTGGCAATTGGGTGTTAATTTTCCCGAAGTGTTGCTCGATAACCCAGTTTTCAAGCTCCTCCAGTTAGAACAACTAAATTTAGTTGCCGACATCCCGCACTCGACACTAACCAGTTTGCTGCAATGCGAAGGCGTTCCGACTAACTTCCTGGAGTATGCCGTGGAGCGGCAGGATTATAGTCTCTGGCTGGCAGTAGCTTACAATCCGCATACTCCTAGCCTGCTACTCGAAAACCTCGCCCGCAAATCTCGCGCTCAAGATCGAGAATTGATTCGCGCTGTGGCGGCACATCCTCAGACACCAGCGCATTTACTCGCTCAAATTGTCGATATTGGTAGTAATGTCGCGCAGATCGTTGCTGAAAATGTCCAGACACCAATCGTGGTATTGGAACAGATTTTGCATAAATACGGACGAGTTGACGATCCCATGTTCGTCACATTAGTTGCCCTACATCCGCACATTACTGCCCGATTGGCGCTCCAGATGCACTTAGCACCCACTGAATCGGCAGCTCAATCGCTGTGGCTGGCAAAACAACCGTCTACAGCAACCGCACAACTAGCGGAACTCGCCGCAACAGACTGGCAGGTATTACGACTGGCTGTAGTCAGACATCTCAATACATCAGCCGAGGTAATCGAGCGGATGTGGCAGCAAATATCGGCGGTACATCGTCAAGGGAGCCAACTAGACAGGTTGATTTATGACTCCTTTGCTAGTAATGCTCGCACCTCAACACAGATCCGCGAACAGTTGCGCAAATTATTGAAATGGTGAAGGTTTCAATAATTAATTATTACTTCTCCTCTGTCCTTTGTAGCGTCTGCGATTCACCAAGGACAGAGGATTGAATCTATCGATAATTTTGTTGGATTTTCCAGCGGTGCGGGTTCCCCGCACCGACATCAATGAGGAGGCTTCATACCTGTTTTTCTCGGTGACACAGCAATTATAGACATCCATCCCGCACACCTTACTACCTGCGCTCCCATGAATCCCGAAGATTTAAAGACCTATCTCGATCGCATTATCACCAACAATTTAAAGATTAGCACGATGATCTGGGGTGCGCCGGGAATTGGTAAGTCGAGTATCATCGCCCAAATCGCTGTCAATCATCAGCTCGAATTTATCGATATTCGGTTGAGTCAGTTGGCACCAACCGATTTGCGCGGGCTACCTGTTGCCGAAAATGGTGTTTCTAAATGGTTTCCACCCGAGTTTTTACCCCAGCAAGGACGCGGTATTTTGTTTCTCGATGAGATTAATATGGCTCCACCAGCGATGCAGGGGATGGCACAGCAATTGATTTTGGATCGCCGAGTGGGTTCTTATCTGGTGCCTGATGGATGGTTTGTGTGGGCTGCTGGCAACCGCAAAGAGGATCGAGCGGGAGTGTTTGATATGCCCGCACCACTGGCAAATCGGTTCTTGCACTTGCAAGTCGAACCGGACTTTGAAAGCTTTAAGGCTTATGCACTCGGGCACAGCGTTCACGAGCAGATTATTGCTTTCTTATCTTTTCGCCCGAGTTTGTTGCACAAGATCGATCCGCATCAGCCTGCTTGGTGTTCGCCGCGATCGTGGATGATGGCTAGTAACCTCCACTATAGTGGCTTGGACTTGGCACCTGCGATCGGACTGGCAGCTAATGCCGAATTTCAAGCCTTCCTGCTGACATATCAAATGTTGCCAGATTTAGCATCCATTTTGGCAGGGAAGGGGAGGCACATTTCCTTTCCGACGGAACCGTCGGCGCGTTATGCCACGACAATTGGGTTAACTATTCAGGCGACTGCGGATGTCGATCGAGCCTATCATGCTTTTTGTTGGCTGACTCAGGTGGCAACTGCTGAGTGGGTACAGTTATATGTGTCGGATTTGCTGGGTTTGATGCGTTCGTGCGGTCAATTGGGCAATCTAGTCACTCTACTCGATCGCGAGCCTGCGATTCAGAAATTTTTACAAGATTACCGACAGTTGATTGCTGCTTAAGAGGGTGTCTGAAAAGTCTAATTGCTTCGTTTTCAGTGGGTAAATCCACCTAAATCCCCCTAAATCCCCCTTGGAAAGGGGGACTTTTAAAGCCCCCTTGGAAAGGGGGTTGGGGGATTCAGATCTAGAAACGGAGCAACAGCCGACTTGTGTTGAGTGTTTGTAACTAAGCGCAAACATAACGCTTGATTTAGAAACCGTTGCGACCCCAAACGACCATCGAAATCGACCAACTAAACAGGACTAATAGTGAGACCCAGCCTAAAGTAAGGATATCCATGATTTTATGTAGAAGTATATTTTTATGCTCTATTCTATGATAATCCTTTGCTGGCATAGTTACAAACAACCGACTCGATCGCGCGTCAAGACAAATTTAGGCGATGTAGCGGTGTCCACCCGTCCGATTACTTGGGCACTGTTTGATGACAAGCCCTTAAATGCCCGAAATTTGTTGACATTTGGTTAATAACTCCTGGCTCAATTTCATAAAAGCTTTAGAACCAGCCGATGTCGGGTTTTCAATTACGACGGGTTGAAAACTATCGATCGCTTTCGCCACGTTTACATCCATGGGAATGCGGGTTTGAAATATTTTACTATCGTCAAAATCTTGGGTAACTCGTTCCATCACCCGATCGTAATATCGGGCAAATAACGAACTGCCAGATAAGATAAACACAATCCCCAATAGACTACTTTCTAAGCAATTTTTGTCGCCTTCATGAGTTTCCCTTAGCTTAGCAATTCGGCGCTCTAGTAATTGCATCCCGACCAGCGATAATGGCTCGGGACGAGCTGGCATGATATAAAAATGGCTAGCCATAATCCCGCTTCTAGTCAAAAGATTGTAACCAGGGGCACAGTCTAAAATAATATAATCATAGTCATCGATGACTGAAGCGAGAATATCTTTGATCAAAGAACCTTCAAAGCCATTCCAAACATCGATAAAATCTGTATTGGGATTTTCGATGGTTTCTTGATGCAGTTTTTCTGACACTAGAAATTCATCATAAATATCGATGTCTCCAGCTAATAAATCCAACCCTTTGACCCAGCAGACATCAGGAGTAATTAGATCTTTAGTCTCAAATTTATAACGAGTATTTGGTTTGAGAACTTTGGCGATCGAATAAGCGATCGTCTTTTTTTCACGGCGAATTTTGGAAAAGTCTTGAGGTGTCACCAGGCTCAGCGTCGCACTAATCTGAGTGTCTAGATCTATAACTAGCACCCGCTTGCCGTGCGTTTTGGCAAGACAAGCAGCGAGATTGACGGTGAGGGTAGTTTTACCGACACCTCCTTTCATATTGACAGTGGCGATAACTAGTCCCATGATTTATTTAAAATTCGATAGCTGACTTGAGTGTGAGGTGCAGACAGTATCCGTAAGTACCGCTACATATGATAGTTGGTTTCGATCGCCTGACGATCGACTTGGGCTACTGTCGTTGATATAATTTTACACCGAGCTACATTTTTTGCTTCTGTTTAATGCGCTGCAATTTTTGATGACGAATCAATTCATCAAACTTAGCTATTATTTCTTCTACTTGCAGATCGACTTATTCAAAACTTAGTCGAGCTTGCCGTAGGTTGTCAAGAAGTCGGCGATCTGCGGATGGATCTGGCATCATTGGTTGTTTGTTCACGATCGATTAAACTCCTGAATAGTTTCTTGGTTACTACGTTTTAAAGCTGGAATTTTTTGTTGAGTACTTTCAATTATTTGACATCCACTAAACTACAGGTTTGAGGAGACTTAACCAATAAGCCGTATTCGATGCCTTGAGCGACAGCTTGATAAGAAGCTTCAAGGATATTATCAGATACGCCGATCGTCGTCCACCGATGTAGCCCATTACTCGACTCTACTAATACGCGCGTCACGGCGGAAGTCCCCGCCCCACCGTCGATAATCCGCACCTTATAGTCGGTTAAATAACACTTAGTTAGTTCTGGATAAAATTTACTCAATGCTTTGCGTAAGGCAGCATCTAGAGCCGATACGGGGCCATTTCCTTCGGCAACTTCGAGGATATTTTGACCATCGACGGCTATTTTGATGGTTGCGAGGGAATGGTGGTTCTGAGTTGCGATCGAGCAATGTACCTGAAAACCTTGAATCGTAAACAGCGTGGAGGTTTGACCGAGTATTTCGCGCATCAACAATTCAAAACTTGCCTCGGCTCCTTCAAATTGATAGCCTTGATATTCCAGTTCTTTGAGTCTGGCTAAAATTTGGCGAGTGCGCGGATCTTCCTTGGTGAGTGTCAAGCCCATTTCGCTGGCTTTGATGAGGACATTACTCAATCCCGACTGTTCGGAAATCGCAATGCGACGGGCGTTCCCGACGTGGGTAGGATCGATATGTTCGTAAGTGAGGGGATTGCGTTCGACGGCGGAGACGTGGATGCCACCTTTATGGCTGAAGGCGCACTTGCCGACAAATGCGGCATAATCATTGGGCGCGACATTAACAACTTCGCTGACAAATCTACTTACCTGCGTCAATCGGGTGAGATTGGCATCAGTCAAGCAGGAATAGCCGAGCTTGAGTTGCAGATTGGGAATTATCGAGCAGAGATTGGCATTGCCGCAGCGTTCGCCATAACCATTAATCGTCCCCTGCACCATTGTGATGCCACTGGTGACAGCCGCGATCGCATTGGCTACCGCTAGCTCGCAGTCATTGTGCGGATGAATGCCAAATAGGAGCTGCTTGTCAGGATCGACGATCTCTATTACTTCACCGACAATTTTAGTCAGCTCGTGGGGCATCGTCCCGCCATTAGTATCGCAAAATACCAGCCAATCCGCACCAGCCGCGATCGCAGTTTGCAGTGTTTGGACGGCATATGCTGGGTTTGCCTTGTAGCCATCGAACCAATGCTCGGCATCATAAATTACTCGCCTACCCTGAGAAATTAGGTACTCGATCGAGTCCCGAATCATCGCCAGATTCTCAGCTAAATCGGTCTTTAAGCCCTCAACAACATGTAAATCCCAAGATTTACCAAAAATCGTCACCCACTTGGTTCCAGCAGCTAAAATCGCCGCCAACATTTTATCTTCTGCCGCCAATCCACCAGGGCGACGCGTCGAGCAAAATGCCACAACTTCCGCCTGTGTCAACGGCTCTAGCTGCAAGCGTCGAAAAAACTCGCCATCTTTAGGATTGGCACCCGGCCAACCGCCTTCTATCCACGGTACGCCCAACTTATCTAATTGTCTGGCAATTTTGAGCTTATCCTCCACCGACAGAGTTAATCCTTCGCGTTGTGCGCCATCCCGGAGCGTCGTATCGTAGATGTGGATTTGCTGCATATAGATGGGAGAGGGGAGATGGGAGTTGGGAGATGAGGAGTGAATGCTATGGTAAATTGCGCGAAAATAGAATCAGCTTTAAATTTATTCGTTAATGTAGCACTTCGCCCAAAGATGCAGCAAAAGTTTAAGACTCTCTCTAGCCAAAACCCTCCCCGCTGTCTCGATCTCTAAACCCTCTAACCTCTATTCCCTATTCCCTATCCCCTATCCCCTATCCCCTACCCAATGCCTCAAGTCACCGCCCAAGGAAAAAACTTTACCTGTGAAACTGGAGCTAACCTCCGCCAGGTATTACTCGCCAACGGGGTAGATCTCTACAATGGTAATGCCAAGTTTGTGAATTGCATGGGGATTGGCACCTGTGGCACCTGTGCCGTTGAAATTGAGGGCGAGGTATCTGCCCCAAATTGGAAAGATACCGCCAGACGCGCCTTCCCGCCGCACACTTCAACTCGCAATCTGCGGCTGGCTTGTCAAACTCAAGTTTTAGGCGATATTACCGTGCATAAATTTACAGCTTTTTGGGGACAAGGACTCGATCGAGCGTGGTAAAAATCGTGCCTTTAAAACATATAGATCGCCTGAAACTTATGCGGTGGGCACTGCCCACCCTACAATTTGGAAGCTTATTTGCTTGTTATTCCCTAAAAACTAAAGCCTAAAACCTAAAACCTAATGATGACTTTCCACATTGCCCCACTCATCAGAATCACCTTGAGCCTGCTGTACATCTCGCTGATGATTCCCCTCCCTTTCCTCGCGACATTCACCCATGCCGAGGTACCAGCATGGCTGCTATGGGTGGGGATTGGATTGGGATTTGTGGCACTACAGGGGGCCTTGAGTCAGCGGGTAGTCGTAGACGATCGATCTATTCAAGTCAATTATCCGAGCTGGGTACCGAGGTTTTTTACCAAAAGCTGGGATTTGGCTTGGAGCGATGTTAAAGATTTAAAAATGCGGACGACGGGGCAGGGTGGATTAGTTTATTATTTTATTAATGCCAATGGTGAAGGTTTTTTGCTGCCGATGCGGGTGGCAGGTTTCAATCGATTGGTACAATTAATTCAAAAATATACGGACATCGATACCACAGATGTTTATCCACTCTCCCAACCTTGGATGTATTTTGCCTTATTAGTATTGACTGGATTCTTATTATTAACCGATACTTGGACGATTTGGACAGCAATGTCAATATAATTTACAATTAATAATTATCATGGTTGACTCATTTGCTCAACATTATCATCAGCGGACAAAATACGATCCAGAGACGATTGCAGCCAAGAGTCATAGCCTAGACTGGAGCCAACAACCGTCATCATACAAGGAATATAAGATCGGCACAGTTTACGATCTCAAACCATATTTACAATCGACCAAACAAGATGATGACAGCTATTGGTGGCAGAGATTGTCGATGTTTCTGTTATGTAGTTATGGGCTGACAGCACGGATTCAGACAATGGGCGAGCCGATGTATCTGCGAGCGGCACCATCGGCGGGCGGGCTGTACCCAGCCGAGATTTATTTAGTATCAAAAGGTAATGGCTTATTACCAGCCGGATTATACAATTACCAAGTTAAGGATCATACTCTCGTTCATTTTTGGTCGAATGATGTTTGGCAAAATATCCAAGTTGCTTGTTTCAATCATCCCGCATTGATGCTGGCGGATTTAGCTCTGATTACGACTGCGGTCTTTTATCGCTCGGCATGGCGCTATCAAGATCGAGCATATCGGCGAATTTTTCTCGATACCGGACACTTGCTCGGAAATATCGAATTATCTGGCTCGATGAATAAGTTTCGACCCTATTTTATCGGCGGTTTTATCGATCGGCAGATCGATGAATTACTATATCTTAATTCGGAAACAGAAGGTGCGGTAACAGTCATTCCCTGTATCGATCTAACTGTGCATCCCGATCCAGCGATCGCGGCTTTTCCGTCAGGATTACCCTCCAGAATTAACTTAGAATATCCAGAAGTCGCTGATGGAGAATTATTACAATATTGCCATCAAATGACTGAAATTACTAAATTCAGTCAGCTACCTGCGAACCCAGCAGAGATTAATACCACTCAATTAGATGATAAATATAACTTTCCTTTTTGTCTGAAAATCTCAACAGTTGGGTCGCCAATTCAATGGCAAAAAAGTTCTACTATTAATGAACCTCAGCCAATTCCCTTATCTGGATTAGAAGATACGATCCTCAAACGTCGATCGACTCGTGCCTATTCAGGTGCAGAATTAACGCTTGACGAACTCAAATCGATCCTAGATTTTACTTATCATCCCGCACATTATAGCGACCAAAATTTAGACTCTAATCCTACTTATTTCGACCTAGATTTAATCGAGACTTTTGTAGCAGTGTCGGGGGTAGCTGGATTAGAAGAAGGGTGCTATTACTACGCGCCCAAAGCGCAAGAGCTGCGACAGATTCGGTTTAACAACTTCCGGCAAGAATTGCACTATCTCTGCTTGGGGCAAGAATTAGGACGCGATGCTGGCGCGGTAATTTTTCATGCCGCCAACCTCAAAACAGCAGTCCAAAAATATGGCGATCGCGTGTATCGTTATTTACATCTAGATGCCGGACATCTGGGACAAAGAATCAATCTAGCCGCAATTCGTCTCGATGTCGGCGTTAGTGGGATTGCGGGATTCTTTGACGATCGCGTCAATGAAGTTCTAGGCATTCCTGAAGATGAAGCTGTGTTGTATATTACCACTTTGGGTCGTCCAGCGTAAAATTTGTGGCAACACCCCATTTTTTCAATTGCTCGATCGTTTTGGTGGTGTAGGCTGCTGTGGCTGTGATAAGGGCGCAGGAGTAGGGTGAAATTTAATAGTTAGGGTACTTTTGCTTCGGGCGGATGGTGCCAAGAGGGAATCGATCGCTTTTATCGCCTCCATTGCATTAGGATAGCGATCGAGATGTCTGGCTGCGATCGTTTTAGCGAGGATATTGGCCGTGAGATCGAAGATTGGGCTAAGATCGGATCGATCGACTGTTATTAACGTCTATTGGGATCGGAGCTAACATTTATGCCAGCTAAAGTAACTAAAATTTGGATCTCAGTCTTGGGAGCGATTTGGGCAATGGGACTACTGGTACCCCTATCACCCGCGCTTGCAAATGCCACTACTGGCTCGACCAAAGTTAAGTCAGCGACGATAGATCTGACTGGCACGATTAAAAAATTGGCAGTAGAAGGTACCTGTTATCAACTTGCTGCCGATAACGGTCAAAAGTATGAATTGGTGGGCAAGTTTCCCAAAATTGATGGGACTAGAGTCCGGATTAGCGGCATCCCTAAGTCGGATATGGTAACTATTTGCCAAGTCGGACAACCTTTGCAGGTCAAAACTGTAAAAGTGATTAAGTAGGTCTGTGAAGTCTATTATTTTTGGTGCGTTACCCTACGGGATAACACACCCTACGGTCTTCTTCTAACAGAATAAAAAGCGATCTCGTCAGGAAAATCACCATCCACTATCCACTAATTTACTCAGGTTTCACAGCAATAACCCCATAGGCAGTAGGCGAAAGATACTGGCGGGCGGCGAGTTGGATGGTTTTGGCGTCTAGTGCTTGGATCTGCTGGGGATAATTCAGTGCAGGAGTAAGATCGCCGACTACAGACTGATAATAACCGTAAAGATCCGCGCGATCGCTGGGAGTTTCGGTGCCAAAGATATAGCGATTGGCGACTTGACGGCGGATGCGGGCGATTTCAGTTTCAGTAACTAGCGTATTTTGGAGCTGGGCGATATGTTGGGTAATAATTCGCTCGACTTGGGGGATATTTTCGCTCGGTAACTGGGCACTGAGGTAAAATAAGCCCTGAACCCGGTTGCTCATATTGCTGACGCTGATGCTATTTACTAGTTGACGTTCTTCCCGTAGTTCCTTTACCAATCGCGAAGTGCGTCCCGAGCTGAGGATCGCTGCTAAGATATCGAGCGGGTAAGTTTCGGATAAATTTAGCAAGCCAGGAACGCGCCAGACCATAATTAATCTGGCTTGCTGGAGACTGGGATCGATATGCTGTCTGCGAACGATCCGCCCAAAGGGTGGCTCGGGGGTGGGATGAGACTTTTTGCCGACAAATTCCGCAGCAGCAATCGTGCCAGTTTGTGAGGCAAAACCATCAGCGACGATATCGATTAATTCTTCGACGGGCAAATTGCCCACGGCGACAGCAGTCATTGCCGCTGGTTGATAATGGGTGGCATGAAAATACCGCATCTGTTGCGCTGTAACGCCTTCGATTACCGATTCTGGGCCTAATACCGAGCGTCGATATGGTAGCTTAGCAAATGCGACTTCGATCGCGTGTTGATAGATGCGGCGCGAGGAACTATCATGCGATCTGCGAATTTCTTCAAGCACGACCATTTTTTCGCGATCGAAATCATCCTCGGGAATGCGCGGATTGGTGACGACATCGATTTGGAGTGGCGCTAGGGCGGCAAAATCTTTCGGTGCGGTGGTGATGTAGTAGTGTGTGTAGTCTTGACTCGTCGCCGCATTTGTGACCGCACCGCGTTCTTCAATTGCCCGCTCAAATTCGCCCGCCGCCAGTCTGGATGTACCTTTGAACACCATATGTTCGAGGAAATGAGCCATCCCATTAATCGCATCGGTTTCTTGAAAGGAACCGACATTGAGATAAATATTCAGGTTGACTGCCTCGACAGGCATCTGTTCGGCAATAATAGTCAATCCGCTGGGCAATGTGCGCACGGTCGGACGATCGATTTGATTGGTCACGGCAATTTTGTTCCTGCTAAATAAGTCTACTACTGCTTGTGCTGGCGATTCTGGTTGGCATCGATCGGACTTGCTGCTTAGTAGTAGCCAACTACAGTACCAGTATAGTAGACCCACAGGCACAGATCGCTCTT
>NZ_JANLWO010000659.1:0-4672 GCF_031364565.1 Chamaesiphon sp. OTE_20_metabat_361 | reverse complement strand
GAAAAAGCCAATCAGATTATCTCTCAACTGATCGTCGCCCTCAATATCCGCAATCGCGTTCAAGAATTATTACGCGATCTTTCCCTCCAAAACTTACCTGTTTCTACCGTTAAAGGACTCCGCAAAACGATTAGCGTCAATGTCCGGAGCTACATGCAGAACAAAGGCGTCGAACTCATTCAAGGACTAACAGATTCGATCGATTGGGATGGGATTGCCAATGTAGTTATCGGTCGGCTCCGCAGTTCGACAATTTTGACATCTTCATTGGATGTCGTCAGTGCGGAACTTGCCATTATTATCGATCGTTATTTAGAACGCGATCTCGAACAAATCGTCACCCAAGTCATTCCGATCCTCAATATCGACCAAGTAATCATCGACAGGGTAAAAGCGACTTCTCCCGCCGAACTCGAAGCGGGAATTCAAGGCATTGTCAAAAGCGAACTGCAAGGCATTGTCAATCTCGGCGGGATTCTCGGCTTTATCGTCGGTTTGATGCAAACCGGATTTCTTTGGTTCCAGAATTAGGTGTTAGGTATTAGGCTTTAGGGATTAGGTATTAGGGATCGGTTATTAGGCTTTAGATTTTCAAGGCTGAGTATTAGGTTGTAGATATCTCTTCGGGTGAAAAGTGCTATTTTTTCTAAAACCTAAAGCCTAAATCTTAAAGCCTAATACCTAATCGCACTGCCCACTATCTATAAGCTAAGAACAATTTACCCCAGTTGTTACAAATAAAGTAGACAGATGCAATTGTTTATTAAGTAGCTAACGTCTGAAACCTAGCTGGTGGGCACTGCCCACCCTACATATTATTTCTAAAGCCTAAAGCCTAAAGCCTAAAGCCTAACTTAATGATTAATTAAGTTTTCACCTCGACCTAGACTGCTATGTTTTTAGATAGTGGAGAACTTTAATCTAGCTATTTACGTCATTATTTTTAAGGCACCGGAGAATACCCCAGCTCAAGCTGTGCCCAGATGGAGACATCTACTATCAATCCATTTACCAGCTTATCTTCATTGCGATCCACATCGAATGTGAAGATAGAAACAGTAGTCTGGTGAAAAGTTTTACTAGCCACTTGTAAAGGGAGTTAAATAGAAACTCATGCCTAGTGTTAAAACTCGAACGATCGGTCAAACCCACTATTCCGGCGATATGGTGCGCACCTATCTCCACGAAATCGGTCGCGTTCCATTGCTCACCCAAGAGCAAGAGATTTGCTATGGTAAGCAAGTGCAACAAATGATGCTCTTACAAGAGGTCAAACAGAGCCTGGAACAGACGTTAGATCGTCCGCCGACGACAACAGAATGGGCGGCAAAAGCAGAGCGTTCGACAGCCGAACTCGACCGAGTGTTACGTTTGGGTCAGCAAGCCAAGCAGAAAATGATCGAAGCCAATCTGCGCTTAGTCGTCGCCATTGCCAAAAAATACCAGAAGCGCAATCTCGAATTTCTCGATTTGATTCAAGAAGGTTCCTTGGGACTAGAACGCGGCGTCGAAAAATTTGACCCGACGCGCGGCTATAAGTTCTCAACTTACGCTTACTGGTGGATTCGCCAAGCAATTACCCGCGCGATCGCTCAACAAGGTCGATCGATCCGCCTACCTATCCATATTACCGAAAAACTCAACAAAATCAAGAAAACCCAGCGCGAGCTGTCCCAACAACTCGGACGCAGTGCGACCTCAGCCGAAATCGCCGTCGCGCTCCAACTCGAACCCGCACAGATTCGGGACTATCTCAACATCTCCCGTCAGCCGATCTCGCTCGATGTCCGCGTCGGCGATCATCAGGACACCGAACTCTCGGAACTGCTCGAAGATGGCGGGATTTCTCCCGAGAAGTACACCGTTCAAGAGTCTTTGCGCCAAGAGCTACATTCCACGCTCGCCGAACTCACCAGTCAGCAACAGGACGTAATTAGTTTGCGCTTTGGTTTGGAAGGTGGTGCGGAGCTGTCACTGGCGAAGGTGGGGGAAATCCTCAATCTCAGCCGCGAACGAGTGCGCCAACTAGAACATCAAGCGCTGTCGCATTTTCGCCGCCGTCATAGCAGTTTCCGCGACTATGTAGCGAGTTAGATGTTGTCTTCTAGCTCGAATCGCCAAAAAGTCGGGGCAATTCATGAATTGCCCCGACTTTTTGGTCGATACTAATGAGATTGCCGCATCACTAGCACTAAATAACTTTGTTGCCCAATAGTCCTGGATACTGATAAATGCTGGATAATAATAGATAGACACAATCTGAAATGTAGCTCCCATTATTCGGTCTGATACCATCATGAATTATTGTTCGGGAAGGGGTGAGTGTCGAGCGTAGTTATTGCTTTATTACAGTCAATCCACCGCCGTAAAAAATCCTGGCTGACCAGGATCGCGATCGCCCTATTAGTTATTCCCGGCGATCCGGGCGCTCTAGCTCAGAGGCAGCAGTCGAGTGCCAATTCAATTGCCAATGGCGTGTATCTCTATGGTGAATCCAATCGACCGGATGTAGTAGGTAAAGAATATATTATTCTGGAAACGACCCGCGATCGGGCGATCGGTGCTTTTTACTTACCAAGATCGGAGTTTAGTTGCTTCTATGGACAATTTAAAGAAGCACGGCTAAATTTGACCATTATCGACCCATTCGACGGTCGGAAGTCAAAATCTACACTTACTTATAATCAGCGTGGTCTAAGCGCCAGCAAACAGCCGCTGATGGGGCAACCTAACTATCAACTTCTGAGCAAAGTTAGTCAGAACGATCGCCGGATTTTAGGTATTTGTAAACTACAACTTAAATTAATTAATAATTAATCCGATCGCAAATTCCAGCGCAAAAGAGTGAAGGTAACAGGGATACCTTCACCATCAAAATAGAAAGATTCGATTGCGATCGTTGGTACCGCAATCGAGATGAATCTGTAGAGCGGGTTCTAGTAAGACGGCTTGCGGAATTCTCCACGATTTTGACCGCCACCGCCGCCACTTTCTTCGCGGGGACGTGCTTTATTTACTTTGAGCGAACGACCCATCCATTCAGCACCATCAAGGTTGGTAATTGCGTTATCTTCACTGGCGTCGTCAGACATTTCAACAAAAGCAAAGCCACGCATTCTGCCAGTCTCGCGATCTGTAGGGAGTACAACTCGTTTGACTGTGCCGTAGTCCTCAAAAACTGTTTTTAAGTCTTCTTCGGTGGCTTGGTAAGATAGGTTTCCGATATAAATGGTCATGTGAGCATCGATAAAGCTGGACGAGAAAGTTACCAGACAGCAAACAGACAATAGGACGTTCGCTACAAGGCGACGCAACTAAGTCCGATCGATTCTAGTGGGCTATGATGATTTTAGAACGACTAACTTAGGATAGGTAGCTGTCTAAACTACAAAGCTGTCCCACGATCGAACTGCACTAGTAATTATTATTTTCATCATACCCGATCTCCTAGGTTTTCTGAGTCGTCCAGACTACAAGTTTAAAGACTTTTCTGGGTAGCTAGGGATTGGCTCAGATCGGATAAAGCCATCGGTACAAATCTCCTCGTCGATCTAGTCGATATCGATCGATTGCGGTCTTTGGCGATCGTTAGTTCCAGTTTGACTGGTTGTTGGCGTAAATCCAGCTTGCTTTTCCAGCCAGGTTCTAACGGGGTCATCCGTCAAGTTGAGCCGGAGCGCCCCAGAGATAAACCCACTGCAAAAAGCCGCAGGTTCTTTGGCAAGTTCTTTCAGAATCGGTGTTAGTTCGTTAAATGGCATAGGACCTGTCGGGTTAACCTGTAGAAGATCTCTTTCGATCTTAGCTCAAACAGATAAAGAGAGGGTAGAGGGTAGATGGGAGATGGGGGGACTGGGAGATGGGGAGATGGGGGGACTGGGAGACGAGGAGACGAGGAGAGAGTCTAAACCCATTACCTTTTACCTTTTACCTTTCCCCTTTCCCCTTTCCCCTTTCCCCTAAAGCCCAAAGCCTAAAGCCTCTACTGCGGTCTGACTCTTCTGATGTTTCTAGTTCTAACGGGTGTGGCTGGTTTGGGAGCCGCTTGGACTTCATTTGCGGCGGCGGCTGCTTTGTCGATATTGCCAGCTTTCACCCAACCTTCGGCATTATCCACTTGAGATCGAATCATTACCCACTGCTTATCGTCGCTAGTTTTGACGATCGCGACTTTGCCATTAAATGCCACACTTCCAACTTTCTCGGCACCCGAATCGGGGTCTTTTTTAAGTGACAATCCATCTTTCCAGACAACTTTGGCATCAAAAGCTTCGGGCGGTAGCTTTCCTGCTGCGTCGGGATTTTGAGGGTTTTTAACTGGTGCTGGTGCGGGTTTCGCACCAGTTTTGGCTTTAGGTTTAGCTGCTAGCGATTTACCCCCATCCCGTTCCTCCGCAAAGACGGGTTTAGGCGGACGGGTACTCATCTGAGTGACAAAGAAGTAGTAACCCGCCCCACCTAAGACTCCAATGATGCCAACCAGTCCAGTCAGCATACCGAGGATGAGTTGGAGCGATTTTAGGGCGACATTCATAAGTTAGGGGATAGGGGATAGTGATTGGTGAATAGTAAATAGTAGTTAGTGGTTGGGGTCTAAGGTTTATTCAGCTTAAAAGAAATTTAGGGACGCTTGCGTCCAAACGATCTATTCCCTATTCCCTATCCCTTATCC
>NZ_JANLWO010000650.1:0-8264 GCF_031364565.1 Chamaesiphon sp. OTE_20_metabat_361 | reverse complement strand
TTTGGCTAGAGCGGAGATCTCTTCATCAGTCATGTCAAAGAAACTTGTAGCTGTTGATTTGCCATCGACCAGTGACTCAGCGCTGTGTATTGTTGTTTTATGGTTTGACATCATTCCAGCTTTGCAAAATTTACCGAGATTCTACTCAATTAGATTGTAGCAAATCGGAACCATATCCGATCGAGCATAACGATCGAGTAAGATAAATTATGAGAGCTATCGCCATATGAATACTGCCTTAATTCGACCGATTAAAACAGAATTTGACCACCAGAAGGCTTTATTAATCAAGATAAAGTGGCTCTGACTTTATCGATAGAACCCAGAACACTAACTCCATTAGGACAGGACTTCGCTCTAAATTCAGATAACAATTCAGGAGTTAAGTCTAGTGTCCGTGTTAAAAAATTTAGATCTGATTGTTCTTTTTTCAGTTCTGATTGAGTCAAGAGATGATTCAGAAAGATTACATCCTGGTCTTTTCGCGATTTTTTTAATTCCCAGAGCGAATCTAGACTATAGAAGTGAATATCCAGATATTCATATATAGTGAAAATTAATGTAACAAATATTTTTAGAAATAAATTAATTTTATTGTCGGATAACGGGTCGGAGAGCGTAATAACGACGTAGCCAACAACTTGATTTAGCATATCAGAAACATGTGTAGCTAAACTTATAGCTTGTTTGTGTATTTCCTCACAATCATCATCATTTGAATAATTATATTCGTAATCTTCTATAGATGTAGCTATTTTTTCAGTCAGAGACTCTATCTCTAGCTCTTGTATATCCATGCCTCCAGCAATTTGCCATAACTCATCCATAGTAGCTCGAAGATTAGACATATCGAGTGAATCATCACAACCATCAATAAGTGTCCATATTGGCAGCATTCTTTCACAACAAGAGCAGAAAAAAGCAACTTGATGATGAAAAGGCAGTTGTTTTACTTGAATTGCTATTTCTACAAAAGGAATAAATTCAGATAGATTTTTTTCTTGTTCTATTGCATCTTTTACTGTTAATACCATAAATACCTCTAAATGTAGTTGTCAATTAGTATAGTGATATCGACAAGAAATAATCGTCAAATATTTATCTTCCATTGCATAAACCAACCGATTTGTGTCATCAATCCGCCGCGACCAAAAACCAGCTAAATTCTCACGCAAGGGTTCTGGTTTACCGATGCCCTTAAATGGTTCGCGCATCATTGCCTCGATTAGTTTATTAATTCTTTTGAGCGTCTTTTTATCCTGCCCTTGCCAATAAAGATAATCATCCCAAGCCTCATCAGTCCAAGTCAGTCTAGTCATCTAGCAAGTCGCGTACTACCGCTTTTCCTTGCTTGAATTGGGCGATCGATCGTTCTAAATGGGCTGCATTTGCGGGAGACTTTAATAAATGTACTGTCTCCATCAGACTATTAAATGATTCCAACGACATCACCACTACGTCTTCAGCATCGCGGCGAGTGACGATCGTATAATCGGCATCTGCCACTACTCGATCGAGCACCGTCTTGAGGCTATTTCTGGCTTCACTGAAGGAAACAACTTTCATGCTATACTCGTACAACTATTGGTACAAGTATAGCAAGTAACGTTCGATCTATCCACTCTTAACTATTCACTACCCACTATCCACTAATTTATGTCCTACTCATTAATGATTCATGGTGGTGCTGGTGCCTTAGAAGATCTCAAACACGAAGCCAGCGAAGCAACATTTCACGCGAGTATCACCGCAATTTTAGAACGGGGGCGCGAACGCTTAGAACGGGGCGATAGTGCCTTGGATGTGGTGGAATATTGCGCTAGCCTGCTCGAAGACGATAAGCTTTACAACGCGGGCAAAGGTTCGGTGCTCAATGCCGATGGTAAAGTGGAGATGGATGCCGCATTGATGGATGGACGCGATTTGCGGGCGGGCGCGGTGGCTTGTTTGCGAAATATCAAAAATCCGATTTCGCTAGCGCGGCGGGTACTGGAGCATGGCGAACATGTGCTGCTGATGGGCGATGGTGCCTTAGAGTTTGCAAAATTTTGTCAGATCGAAACTTACCCGGATGATTACTTTATTACCGAGGCGCGAATCAAGCAGCTAGCCGAAGTGCAGGTAGTTGGGGGCATGACATTAGACCACGAACGAGTTAAGCCGTCTCAGAAGTTAGGGACAATCGGAGCAGTAGCCCGCGATATTCATGGCAATCTCGCGGCGGCGACATCTACGGGTGGACTGGTAAATAAACGGTGGGGACGCGTTGGCGATACACCGATCGTCGGTGCGGGAGTGTTTGCTGATAATGACACCTGTGCGGTGTCAGCAACGGGCTACGGCGAACAGTTTTTGCGGACGGTGTTTGCGAAGACGATTTCTGATTTCGTCCAGTTTCGGGGCATGGATGCTCAAGCTGCGGCACAGGCGGGAATCGATTATTTGGTCGCAAAGGTCAATGGGAACGGTGGGGCAATTGTCATCGATGCGGCGGGACGCTGCGCGGCGGCGCAGTCTACTTCGGGTCTGATTCGCGGCTGGATCGAGTTGGGGGGCGAAACCCATTGTAAGCTAGGTTAATGGTTGCTTGGAGTCGATCGCGATCGGATCATCACAACCACATTTAAGAAGCTATGTGTAGAAGCTATTTTTTAGGTTTTACCTTTTACCCATTACCTTTTACCTTTTACCCATTACCTTTTACCCATTACCTCTTACCTTTTACCTCTTACCTCTTACCTTTTACCCATTACCCATTACCCATTACCTCTCCCCTCTTCCCTCTTCCTAAATTCATGACATCTAAGTCGAACCCACGTTGATGCTACTGTAGATTCAGGCGAAGACAAATAGCTAACCAGATCTTCAGCGATCGAGCAATGTTACTAGAGATTGACTACCAATCGCTCGCGCGTCAATTAGCTGCAATAATTGACTCTGATTCGAGGTTTAACCGCCTGTGATGAAAACTTAACTCCCAACTATTCAATTATGGATGCTAGAGAACTGTTTGAAAAAGGTGGCCCGGTAATGTGGCCGTTGTTTGGGCTATCGATTTTATCCTTAGCGACTATTCTAGAACGGCTGTGGTTTTGGTTTAAAACCACTAGGAGAGAGGAAGAACTCGTCGAACGCGTGCTTGAAGCTGGTGCCAATGACGAATGGGACACCGCCGCTCAGATTGCCAAGCAAGAGCGCAATCGTAAGCCAATCGGGCGATTTCTCTACTCTCCGCTCAAGCGGACAAATCCCGATCCCGAGACATTTAAGCTCGCACTCGAAGCCTCCGCAGAAGATGAGATCGCGCTGATGCGCAGAGGTGACAAGACGCTGGAGTCAGTCATTGCCTTGTCACCATTACTCGGATTGCTCGGAACTGTATTGGGTTTGATTCGGTCATTGAGTGGAATTAAACTTGGCGATCTCGGTACTTCATCTGCCTCGAATGTGACACTTGGGATTAGCGAATCATTGATCACGACAGCGGCTGGGATGGTAGTGGCGATCTTCAGTTTGGCTTTTTATCGCCTATTTCAAGGACTGATCTTCAATCAAGTGAAGTTATTTCGCGGTGCTGGCAATCAGCTAGAATTGTTATATCGGGAACATTGGCTCAATGTAGGCGGTAAATCATTTGCAGAGCCTCTCCCAGGGAAAATCGTGCGGATCGAACCAGAATCGATGCCCTAAGTTTAGAAGTGTTGAAGCGTAGGGTGTGTTACTTGTGCAGGATAACGCACCCTAAGATTTGTGGGGTGGACTGACAAAAGATCCGCCCGAGGATCGGCCGCCATCCCGCACTAGCTAGACAGCGCAAATCGCATAATTTACCCAGCCGAAAATAAATATATTTATCGAGATCCGAGCGACTATCGGTCGATCGATAGATAATAGACAATTAGCACAAGCTCGGATCCGATCGCAAATTGATAGCCAGAATCCGTATGAATCGGGACAATCCTTAGTCCGGATCGACAGTCCAGTAAATAAATATTTATAATTTAATTCTAAACTCGCGAGGTTTATTTGTGTCTCAACGTGTCATTGAAGTAGCAACGATCCCAGCACTGCCTGTCATTTCGGCGATCGCGCAAACCCAGACGGGAGCTTATGCGCTCCTCGATAGCCTGTACCGTCATGGTGTCGAACATATTTTCGGCTATCCAGGTGGCGCGATCCTGCCCATTTACGATGAAATTTATCGCTTTGAAGCTGCTGGCAAACTCAAGCACATCCTCGTCCGTCACGAACAGGGTGCCGCCCATGCTGCCGATGGCTATGCCCGCGCTACAGGGCAAGTGGGGGTATGTTTTGCTACTTCTGGCCCCGGAGCCACCAACCTCGTTACCGGGATCGCCACCGCCCAAATGGACTCAATTCCCTTGGTAGTTGTCACCGGACAAGTTCCCAGCCATGCGATCGGTACCGACGCCTTTCAAGAAACCGATATCTACGGTATCACCCTACCGATTGTCAAGCATTCTTATGTCGTCCGCGACCCTGCCGACATGTCGCGGATTGTCGCCGAAGCTTTCTACATTGCCGCTTCCGGTCGTCCCGGCGTTGTACTGATCGATGTCCCCAAAGATATCGGGGCGATGGCGTGTGAATACGTCCCCGTCGCACCGGGCAATGTCAAACTCCCTGGCTATAAGCCCACCGTTCGCGGCAATCCCCGCCAAATCAATCAAGCAGTTCAACTGATTGCCAAAAGTCGTCAGCCCTTGCTCTACGTTGGCGGTGGCGCGATTTCTGCCAGCGCTCAT
Organism: Chamaesiphon sp. OTE_20_metabat_361; assembly: GCF_031364565.1. Taxonomy (NCBI): domain Bacteria; kingdom Bacillati; phylum Cyanobacteriota; class Cyanophyceae; order Gomontiellales; family Chamaesiphonaceae; genus Chamaesiphon; species Chamaesiphon sp. OTE_20_metabat_361. Next base: position 3,498 of record NZ_JANLWO010000650.1, on the reverse strand, counting down.
GCTGAAATCAAACAACTCGCCGAATTGTTTCAACTCCCAGTCACTACTACCCTAATGGGGAAAGGTGCCTTTAATGAGCTGCACCCGCTCTCAGTCGGGATGCTGGGAATGCACGGTACTGCTTATGCCAACTGGGCGGTCACTGATTGCGACTTACTCATTGCTGTCGGCGCGCGATTTGACGATCGCGTTACGGGTAAATTAGAAGGATTTGCGGCTGATGCCAAGGTCATCCATATCGACATCGATCCTGCGGAAGTCGGCAAGAATCGCACCCCAGATGTCCCGATTGTCGGCGATATCAGACAAGTCCTGATCCAACTGCTCCAACGGGTACGCGAACTAGGCTTAGGTAACAAGCCAGAACAGACTAGAGCTTGGCTGGAAACGATCGACTGTTGGCGCACTGATAATCCTTTGGTAGCACCCAGCTATGAAGGTTTACTAGCACCTCAAGAAGTCGTCGTCGAATGTCGCCGTCAAGCGCCAGATGCTTACTACACTACCGATGTCGGTCAACATCAAATGTGGGCGGCGCAATTTCTCAATAACCTCCCCCGACACTGGATTTCGAGTGCGGGCTTGGGAACGATGGGCTTTGGCGTACCTGCGGCGATGGGCGCACAGATGGCACTCCCCCACGAGCAAGTAATTTGTATCAGCGGCGATGCCAGTTTCCAGATGAATCTTCAGGAACTCGGTACGCTCAAGCAATACGGTTTGAACGTGAAAATTGTCATCATCAATAATGGCTGGCAAGGCATGGTCAGACAGTGGCAGGAAGCTTTTTATGAGGAAAACTACTCTTCTTCGGAAATGGCCCCCTCTCAGCCCGATTTCATGCTGTTAGCGCAGGCTTATGGCATTAAGGGGATGACAGTAGATAGTCGCGAAGGATTACCAGACGCGATCGCCGCTATGTTAGCTCATGATGGCCCCGTGTTGCTCAATGCCCAAGTCAAGCGCAATGAAAATTGTTACCCAATGGTGCCTTCTAATAAGTCCAATGCGGAAATGGTCGGACTAGCTAAACCCAAACGGGCGAGTTCGGGTGCCCTCTCGATTCACTGTCGTAGTTGCGGTGCAATCCATACGGTCAATCACAAGTTCTGTCCCGAATGCGGCAGCCAGCAGTAACTAATCTGCAACATTTTACATGCCAAATAGCGGCGCAATTCATAAATTGCGCCGCTATTTTTATGGCGCTCGGAGGAACTTAGACGACATTAACTATCGTCGAAGGGATGAGAGGAACTTTGGTGGAGTGTGTTGGGTTTCGCTGTGGCTCAACCCAACCTACCTCTTACCTCTTACCTCTTACTCCTTACCTCTTACTCCTTACCCCTCACCCCTTACCTCTTAAAAATCCCCACGATCGCGATTTAATGTCTTAAGATCGGAACTAGTGGGGTCAAACTGTTCAAAGTTGACCTTTTGCCAAAATTAAATGTGCGACGCTCATAAGTAAACAGTAGATTATTGTGTGAGGTACGATCGTGTTTGAAATGGTTAGCTACAAAAAGTTTCGCGATACGCCCAGCGTGCGCTTCTTCGATATCACCGTTCCCGAATCCAACGTGCGGGATTTGGTAGTCCATCAAGGCCCAGCCATCAGTCCACCCGATAGCGATCGCGGCTACTGGCAATTTTATCTCCATCCCCACCAGGAGGACAATCTCTTAGCCATATCTGGCGGTCGGACATTCTATCTGGTGAATTTTACCTGGAATTACCCATATCATATTGTGCGCTTGGAGACCGATCGCGAGATTCTGCGGATTCCTAGGGGCACCTTCCATCGCTCTGTGTCCGATCGAAATGGGTCGGTCGTGATGAATCAAGCCGTGCGCGACCGGGAAGCGACTGTCAAGAGCGAGTTTCGCGTTTACAATAGCGGTATAATTCCCCGCTTGTTACGCGCGACATCCGCCTCGGCACCTTTACCCAAATTACACGGATTTCAGTGGTGAACTCAGTCAATATTGCTAACGAGATCGAGCTAGATAATTGTGATTATCTAGCTTTAATTATGATGAGGATCTAGAATTGCGAAAAGCTGTTTGGCTGACTAATGTCGATAGTCAAGTAATGAATTCTCGCGCCAATATAGCGCTCGGATTAGCACGTCTGGCACAGTTGGGATTTAATACAATCTATCCGGCGGTATGGCAACGGGGTTATACTTTGTATCCGAGTCCAGTAGCTCAGGAATTAACTGGCGAGCTAGTGTTGTCAAATAGTCCTTTTGTCGGACGCGATTTACTGACAGAAATTATTGAGTTAGCTCAACCATTAAACATCCGAGTAATTCCGTGGTTTGAGTATGGATTGATGCTACCACCTCAAAGCTCGATCGCCCGTCGATATCCAGATTTACTTAGCTGCGATAAGCAAGGCAATACCCAGCGGATTCAAGGTGCCAACGGTCAAAAAGATCCCCATGTTTGGCTCAATCCCTGTCACGATCGAGTCCGTAAATTTATCGTCGATCTAATTACCGATGTCGTCAAGCGATATCCAGTTGCAGGGATTCAATTAGACGACCATTTTGCCTTTCCAGTCGAGCTGGGTGACGATTCCCCAGGGGAGAGGCTACGCCAACGATTTACCCAACAGTTATTTAGCCACTCTGGTAGTAGACAGTGGGATGACTGGCGAGCGGGACAGTTGACATCATTGTTGCAAGAGATCGTCAGTTCAGTCAAAGCAATCCGCCACGATTGTCAAATTTCAATTTCCCCCAATCCCCTAGACTTTTCCAAACGGCGTTATTTAGTAGACTGGCAAAAGTGGTGCGAGTTGGGATTAGTCGATGAGTTGGTATTACAAGTTTATCGCGACGGGTTGGATCTATTCGATCGGGAGTTAGCCAAACCGGAAGTACGCGCGATCAACCACAAAATTCCTACCCTCATCGGCATTTTAACCGGATTGCGAACGCGATCGATCGCAACTGACACGATCGGATCGCAAGTTAATTCAATTATCCAGCAGGGATTTAGCGGCTATGCTTGCTTTTTCTACGAAACACTCTTTCACGAACGACTATCACCACAATCAGTCAGCAGAGATCCCCAGCAACTCATCGACATCTTCAACCCCAATCGCCCCTGATCTTCGCGCTTTAGTAACGAGCAGCGTAAATCCAAGAGATGGGAGATGGGAGATGGGGGACGGGGGGACTGAGAGACTGGGAGATGAAGAATCGTTCATTACCTTTTACCCATTACCTCTTACCTCTTACCTCTTACCTCTTACCTCTTACCTCTATCTCCTATTCCCTATCCCTAACCATTAAAAAATTCCTTAAATTGCCAAGATCGAGGGTATGAGGCTCCGACACGATCGGGTAGAATCCTTAGTATGCGAGTTTGTCGGTATTGTTTTGCGAGCGGTGCTAGCGTGCCAGCTCAATTGTATTGAAGATTGCTACCATCCTCTACATCGATCGAAACTCATGCAACTAGCTCCCTTTGGTTCTTGGAAATCACCGATTAC
>NZ_JANLWO010000638.1:0-6259 GCF_031364565.1 Chamaesiphon sp. OTE_20_metabat_361 | reverse complement strand
GCTTATTAGTCGGTAAGTTGTGGTGTTGAGCACAGAGGTAGGCGATATATATTTGTGGGCTGCGATTATCTTAGTGGGGGCAGAACCCGGATCTGGGGGTACCGACCCCCAGCCCCCCCGTTGAGGAGCGGAACGCCGCTCCTCAAACTCCTCTGCGTAAGGTTCGATTTGTGTGTAGCGTAGCGTAGTGCGGCATTCACTCCACCTGAGATTTTAGTTGAGAGTTATTCAGATATTCTTACTACTGTGTAACGGAAATCAAGCAACCATTTCTTGTTCCCAGTCCCCTCGTCCCCATCCCCCCATCTCCCATCTCCCATCTCCCATCTCCCACCTTCCAAAATCACATAGGATTGCTACAGTAACTTGGGTTAATATTAAATAGCTCCTATTTCCCAGCCGATAAAGATGTCCGATCGCAGCTTGCAGTTACCCGTTGAAGAGGATACTTTACCAACGATCGATTGGTCTGTGGGGATGGGTTATCGACGACTCAAGGCAGCAACGATCTTGGGGAGTCTGTGGTTGGGTGTGGCGGCGTTGCATCTGATTAGTTGGGGCTATATCATCGCTTGGGCGATCGCGAGTGTCTTTTGTTGGCGGGCGGTGAGGTTGGTGGCGACAAAAGTAGTGCCGCCGCCAGTATTTAATCCGCCGCAGACTTATCCGTTTATTTCGCTGGCGATTGCGGCTAAAAATGAGGCGGCGGTAATTACCAATTTGGTAGAGAGTTTGTGCAGTCTGGATTATCCTGCCGATCGCTATGAAGTGTGGGCGATCGACGATAATAGTACCGATCGCACTCCGGAAATATTGGACAAACTCGCGCTTCAATATCCCCAATTGCAAGTCCTCCACCGCACCAGTAAGGAGACTGGCGGCAAGTCCGGCGCGCTCAATCAAGTGCTGACGCTGATGCAGGGCGAAATTATCGGTGTCTTCGATGCGGATGCCCAAGTTGCCCCAGATTTTTTGTACCGCGTCTTAGCCTACTTCCAATCGGCAACCGTGGGGGCGATCCAACTCCGCAAGGCAATTACCAATAGCGATACCAATTTTCTTACGCGGGGACAGCGGGCAGAAATGGCGCTCGATGCCTATCTCCAGCAGCAGCGGATTTGTGGCGGGGGGGTAGGCGAACTGCGCGGTAACGGTCAATTTGTGCGGCGAGCGGCTTTGGATGGTTGCGATGGTTGGAACGAGCAGACGATTACTGACGATCTCGATCTGACGCTGCGGCTCCATCTGACTGGCTGGGAAATCGAATTGATGCCTTATCCGCCTGTGGGTGAGGAGGGTGTGACGACCTTTACTGCTTTGTGGAATCAACGCAATCGCTGGGCAGAGGGCGGCTTTCAGCGTTATTTGGACTATTGGGAGGCGATCGCCAGCAATCGGATGGGCACTAAAAAAACTCTCGATTTGCTCTCCTTTTTAGCAATTCAATATCTGTTGCCGCCAGCGGGGATTCCCGACTTCCTGATGGCATTTTGGCTCCGGCATCCGCCATTATTGCTGCCCATGACCGCTTCCTTGGGCGTGGCACTGCCGTTGTGGGGAATTTGGGAAGGATTGCGGCGCAGCGATCGGCAAGGGGTCGATCGGGCAGATAGCGGCGATCGCCAGCTCACGATCGCTAGACTCTTGACGCAAACGGCGATCGGCTCGTTATTTATCCTCCACTGGCTGGTAATTATGCCCTTTGCGATCGCCCGGATGGCAATTTTTCCCAAGCGGCTCAAATGGGTCAAAACCCTCCGACAAGCCGATCTGTAGCTACTCGTCAAAAAAAGTACTATCTGATACTTACAAGTAGCCAACAATATGGCTATTCTTGGGCATACTTAGTATAGATAGATAGATCCTTACTTAGACCATTAGCTGAGATCGAACAGTGTGGCACAATAAATGGGTAGGTCTAGTATCTACAACCGCTGCTCACTCGATCGATTACCCATGCAGGATTCCCAGGAAATTGATTATTTCGGACAACGTATTCTCCAGATCGTCCAGCCGCTGGCGGCTGGTGCAGATCGCCAAGAAGTGCTGTCTCTTTTAGCTCGATCGGTCGCCAATAACTTTGCAGCAGATGGCTGCTGGATTCTTCAGTATGTAGCTCCGGATGTCGTCCGGGTAGCTGCTAGTGCTTGTGTTAGCCACCGTACCAACTCGATCTCCGAGCGCTTAGCCTCGATCGAGATTCCCGAGGCACCGACACCAATTCAATGGCGGATGCCATTACTCCCAGACTATCAGGTGACGATCGTCGAAACTCGCAACCAAAGTCTGGTAACTGGCTGTGTCATGGTGGCAACCAAAGGCGTGGAGTGGTTTCGCGAAACAAAATTGGTCTTGCAAATCGTTGCTGACTATATCGGTGTCGCCTTAATCGAAGAAGATCTCCACCAGCAAGCGCAGATCGCCCGGATCTATCCCCGGCTCCACCACAAACTGACGCAAGCAATTGTCGAAAATCAACCGATGGGTCGATTGTTTGAGGTCGCGGTAGCCGAGACGATCGCCGCACTACAACTCAAACGGGGCTTTGTTTTAACTCTCAAAACTAAAGAGGTCGCACCAGCTACCCCCACAGCCCCAACACCCGTTAACGCACCAGCACCAAGCGATTTATCAGAGCCAGATCTAGCATCGCCAGACTCGGAATGGGATCGCCCACTCGCCGCGTCAGCCGCAAATGTCGAGCCGCCAGTCCCGAGTGAGCCAGCACCTGCACCTGCACCCAGAAAGGTAACTCAAGTGCAGATTGTCACCACCATCGATGTGCGCGGGGGCAATTTGCCCCCGCTCCCAGCAGCGTTTTTAATTGAGGATTCGGAGCTGTGTCGGCGAGCGTTGGCAAATGTGCCCAATCCGACGATCTTTGACAGTCCCGATCGGTATACTCAAACAGATCGACTCATTTTTCAAACCGATCGACTCCCGAGCATGGCGATGATTCCGTTAATGGGTACGATCGCGCCCGGACGTCCACCCGCTGAAGCGGTGTGGGGTTGGTTGGTACTCCAGCACGATCGATCGCGGCATTGGCACCCCACCGAATTAAAATTACTGCAATGTCAGATCTTGCAAATCGCCCTAGCCAGAATCCAGCGCCGCGAACTCAAGCAAGCGCGCACGGCTGTTGCCAACCGGACATCGCAGGTGCAAACCAGTCTGCAATTGCAATCAAAGTTACACGATGTCGGTCGCAAGCGGCTGGAGAAATTGCGGCAAGCTAACGAACTTAAAGATGAGTTTATCAGTACGATCGGCCATGAATTGCGGACGCCACTGACAAGTATGTCGTTAGCGATCAAGATGTTGCGCCAAGCTGATATCGATCCCGAGCGCCGCGCTCAGTATCTGGATATTTTAGACGAGCAGTGTCAGCGGGAAATCAAACTAGTCACCGATTTACTCAAACTCCAACAGTTTGAAACCCAACCAGTCGAGGTGCGCTCCCAACCAATTTCACTCAATCAATTTGTATCCCAACAAGCCACGATTGTCGCAGATCGGTGGTCGGAAAGCAAAGCCCTAGAAATCGCCCTCCATCTCCCGCAGCTATCCTCTCAAATCGAAACCGATGCCGATAGTCTTCAGTATATTCTGGAGGAATTATTGATTAATGCGGGTAAATTTGCTCTACCGGAAACGCTCGTAGAGGTGTGGCTGAGTGTCGAACCAGAGCGAGCAATTTTCCAAATCGCCAATTTGAGTAAGCCAATTGCCAGCACAGATCTGCCCTATCTATTCGATCGCTTCCGACGCGGTGCGGGTGTTACGCAACAAGCGATCGCCGGGACTGGACTAGGTTTAGCCCTCGTCAAATCGATGGTCGATCGCATTCAAGGTACAATTACCGTGGCTAGTGATGTAGTCGAACCAGCGATCGCCAAAACCTGTTTCACGCTTACGATGCCGACAGTCATCGAACGGCACTAACTTGAGGAAGCCATCCACCATGTGGAAAATCGGATTGCCACAGCAGCTACCTCTCTTATCGAGATCGGTACTCGCCACCGCTCCAGCTCGCAGCCAAACCCGGTTTCGGTGGCAAAGAGCGAAGTATTCCTGTCGCGCCAGACAGTTGGATATTTATACTGCGGCAATTGGCTTGGGTTTGCATCTACTCCGGGACTTTTTGTTGCCGACGACCAACGAGCGCTATCATCGGCGACGCGCACAGAAATTAGTGAATACCGCGATCGGATTGGGGCCAACTTTTATTAAGATCGGTCAATCTTTATCGACGAGAGTTGATTTTTTTCCGCCAACTTATACCGCAGCGCTGAGTCAACTCCAAGATCGCGTACCAGCTTTTGACGCCCATGAAGCGATCGAGATTATCGAAACCGAATTAGGGGCGACCTTAGACTTATCATTTGCTTATTTCGATCCGATTCCCTTAGCGGCAGCAAGTTTAGGACAGGTACATAAAGCCAAATTGCGGACGGGTACAGAGGTGGTAATTAAGGTGCAACGTCCCGGTTTGCAGCGGTTATTTGAACTCGACTTTCAAGTAATTGAAAAGTTACTCTGGTGGGTCGATCGATTGCTGCCAAAAAAGAGATCGGCAGAACTTAGAGCTATTCATCAAGAATTTTTTACGCTGCTATTTCAGGAAATCGACTATACCAAAGAAGGTCAAAATGCCGATCGCTTTCGGAGTAATTTTCAAGATGACAAATCTGTTGTAGCTCCAAAAATTCACTGGAAATATACAAGTAATAAAGTCTTGACAATGAGTTACTTACCAGGAATTAAAATCGACGATCGAGCTACCTTAGAAGCCTGTGGTTTCGACCCTAAAAAAATCAATCAACTTGGAATTTGTTGCTATCTCAAACAGCTACTCGTCGATGGTTTTTTCCAAGCCGATCCGCATCCTGGTAATATGGCAATTATGGCTGACGGCAAGCTGGTCGTCTATGATTTTGGGATGATGGCAGAGTTAAAACATATCTCTACCGATCGAATGATCGAGACATTTTGGGCGGTGATGAAAAAGGATGAAACCGCCGTCACTAATAATCTAATCGAGCTGGGATTAGTCGAACCTGTTGCCGATATGCGCCCGATTAAACGCGTCATCGAATTTATGCTCGAACGCTTTACCGATCGACCAGTCGATATCAAAGAATTCGATCGCATCAAGAGTGAAGTCACGACATTATTCGTGCAACAACCATTTCAATTATCTCCGGAAATGAGCTTTATTCTCAAAGCTTTATCGACACTCGACGGCATTGCCCGGACATTAGATCCAGAATACAATCTAGTCGTCGCCGCGCAACCTTTTATCCGCAGTATTGCCGTAACCGAGCGCGGTAATATTATCGGCAAACTCAGCAAACAAGCAGTTAGTTATCTCAAACACAAATTAACAAAACCGAGTAATAGTAGGCTGCAAATACAGCAGCTAGAACAAAGACTGGAGCAGCAACAACTCGAAATATTAGTACGATCGCAGCGCACCGCTCGATTGATTAATAGTGTTTACTGGAATCTGACCTATCTTAGCTTGACTAGCATCAGTGCGATCGCGGCAATTTTATTAATTCCCACTCAGCCTTTATTCGCTACAATTTTAGGCAGTGTTGCTACTGTAGGAGCCTTAATTTGGCTGCGCTCTCTATTCAATCTAGTCATTCAATCTCGACTGATTAGTTAATCTGAGTTCGGGTTAAGGATATTAGCTTCGTTCTACCCCCGCCGCCGCTTGAAATCGGAGCTAACACTACAAAGTCCGCCTGCGCGGACTAATTTACTAGTCCGCGCAGGCGGACTTTGCATCACAAGCCGAGACTTCTAGTCTCCAGGCATTTGTTATCCCGACTGATTACTTAATCTTAAAAACAGTACTAAATCGAAGGTCAGCTTCGTAGCTGTGCGTTAGCTGTGGCTGGATCTGCTGCTGATACCGCCGCTAATGGCGATTAGCATTACCTGTTTGGGTTTCTGCTCGCCAGACATCTGGAGATGACCCAGCAGTTCGCCCAAAACCTGACTCAAACCGTCGCATGTATCGCTTCCGATCTAGCGATTTACTGGATTTACAGCCAATGTATTGCCCTGTCTCCGATACTCGATCGGTAGACCGCACATCCATAAACCAGTCGCTGATGATACCATAAATAGATACGAAAGCTGTAAAGATTTGACTACCTCAGCACTCATAAATTTTAGATTAACTTCCCTTATCGCTTGCCTCCTATGCTGAAAAAATTATTTGGCGATCCTAACGCACGTAAACTGA
>NZ_JANLWO010000579.1:0-3265 GCF_031364565.1 Chamaesiphon sp. OTE_20_metabat_361 | reverse complement strand
CAATCCCTTGAGCCGCCGTTCCTACTGTCGTTCCTGCGTCTGGTGGGATGATGCCATTGGGTGGTGGTGATGTGGTTGCTGTCGGTGCGGTGACAGTGGTTGTATTTGGTACGGTTGTCCCGTTTACAATGGTCGTTGTGTTTTGAGGTGGGATGGGAACTTTAATGCCATCGATCTCAACGGTTTGAGTAGTGGTAGTTGTGACGCTACCTGTCGCTGATGCTGCTCGAATGGTGCCCAGTAAGGTTAACCCAAAGATAATTATTGAAAGCAGTCGTTTTTTCATCAATGTTGTGCGAGTTATGCAGGTAGTAATTCTGAAGCATACCGAGCTAATCCAATGATTGGATGCTCGGCTTGCTCCAGCAGTGCTTGACGGCGTTCGACTTCATGGACGTTATTGACAACAGCCGCCAAGGTGCCAGAGCTAGCGTAGATTCTCGCCCAGGTATAACTCCGTCCATCTAACATCAACCAGTTAGAGTAACCCCAACTGCGATTGGGAACGTATGCTTCAGTGAGATTGGGGGCGAGTAGCTCCAGCGGAATCTTCATAACTTCGGAGATCGTATCTACCGATTCCGGTTGGATGCGTCCGACTAACTTGATATCGCAGTTAGCGAGGATTTGTTCGCCGCCAGCGCAGGTTTTAATCGAGTGAACCTCTTGAGCGGCTGGCATTACTCTGATCCCTGCTTTGGCGGCAATTGCCAATAGTCTCCCAATCATCAACGCTAGGGCAGGGAATTTGAGTAGGGCAGCAGCTTCATCCAAAAATAGTACCGATTTAGGATTGCTGTAAGCGCGGCGGATGGCGGTAGCATAAGCCACTGTTGCGAGTACTGCCATATCTTCTGCATTTGCCACGCCCCGAATTGCCATCACGAATAACTGGGCATCGGTTTTAAAGGTAGAGGGACGACAAAAAGCCTGTCCCGTCCGGCTTTGAGTCCAAGAGCGCAGTTTAGTGACGATATAACTCAAGGCTTTGAGTTGTTCTGGTTCGGTAATATTGACTCGTTCTGGCGAGCAGAAACCGATGAAGTCTTCTAACACTGGGTACTTTTGCCATGCGTCGCTACCAATCCCCCCATTGATGGCTGCAATATACCGCGATTGAATCTCCCTGGCGGCGAGGAATTTGGTCAGAATTAGCGTCAGCAAGGATCTAATTAAGTCCCGCAACATTGGCTCGAAAGCATCAGGATTAGAACCAGTTACCAGCATTTGGAGGATTTCGAGTAACGATTCTTGAGTATCCTTGCGACGATCTTCCCGATCTACTTCAGCTAGGTGCGAAAGATTGGGCACCTCAAAAATATTGCTACATTCCGAACCCACATCGAAGAAAGCTCCACCCAACAGCCGCGCGTAATCGCGGAAAGTCGAGGCTTCTTTAGTAGGCGGACAGTCGATAATCGTCACGGGCATATTGTTTGCTAACGCGCCATTGAGCATCCCCGTAGTGGAGACAGATTTACTCGCTCTGGTAGTGGCAATCCACAGAATATGGTGGTGGTTATTGATAATGTCGATGTACAACGGTACGCCACCATCGTTGGAGATTAACTCAAATCCAACTTTGTCGTAAGTATTAATTAACGCCAGCGAGACAGTCCCCGCCACATAATTGGTGAAAACCTTGCTCTCGCGACTAAAAGGGCGAGATAGTGCCATATCCCAAGCTACGGGGAACGTTTGCAACCACGTCAACCAAGTGTAGGTATACTCGCGGTGCAAGTGACCAGGAAATAGAGACTTGAGGCGATCTCAAGCGAGATCTACTTCTTGTACCGTGTGGCGATGGATGAGGAATGTCGATGATATTGCTAGCTCTACACCACCTCTGTGTAAAACCTGTTGAGCCTCAATCGCTTCTTCAGCATTCATGTTCGCGGCAACGTTAATATCGCCTTCTGCCTCAGCTTTACTTGCTTTGTAAATCTCTTCATCAGTAAGATCTTTGAGCTTTTTGCGACTGATACCTCGATCGACTGCGGTAATTTGAGCGATGTGTTCGATGTCGTAAACGCTATCTTCCCCTAACTTATTCCACAGGTAAGTGAGTGCATCTAATTTGTCACTCCATTCATCTGGTTGCTCTAACATTGACATCACGCCAATGAACTTCTTTTTGACCTTGACCCAGCGATAATCTGCGGTGGGTAAGCTGGATTCCTCGTCAATTAAAATTGATAAGGGATGGAGGTGGCGATAGATATTCTCGGTGGCTACTTTACCATTGAAAAATATCCGTTGGGGTACGGGAGGCGCGGGAGTATCATTTACTCTCGCCCACAGATCTGCCCACAGTTCTTGGCTACTTAACGGACGAATGCCAAGCCCCATCTTATTAGTAAGAGTCTGTTCCCATAAATAGAAAGCATTGACACCAGCTACTAAGAATTCGGTAAATTCGCGAGACTTAGCAATCTTCGCTGCGCCTGAAAACTTGGTGAATATTTTATAAAGACCCTTGCCAAAAGCTTCGATTTGGTCATCTTTGACATCGGCTTCGGGGTCGAAGGTAAAGGTTGCAAATAAGGTCAGCGATTTAGGTTTTCGCATCCCCTTTTCAGTCAGAGTTTGCAATCGCTTTTGTTCGGTCATGATGATGTACTTCAAGACATCTGACTGACAATTTTCCACAGTTCTCGATAGCTCCTGCATTCGGGCGGTGTTATCGACAAACGATTTCATGTGAATCGTTAACACCTCACCCTCCGGCAAATCCTTAAACCCAGCGGATAGTCTGTTATAAATCGGGTCGATCCTCCCCCACGGTAGATTCGGGTGAATGCCGTCGCATTGAAACCCAAATACCAGTCGATACTTGCGCTCGGTAATTTGAAGTAAATACGCGCCAAATTGTCGCCCATTGCAATCGAAATCGATATGGGTGACTAAATCTAGCTCTCCTTCAATCGGAAATAGTAATTCTGGCTTCTCCCCAGGACGACAGACTTGTTTGACTGGTTTAGGGCGAGTGAACATCGGGATTTTCTGGAGGTAATGGAGAGCGGTAGGGGAGATTAGCGCGGATGTAGCGAGGTGGTTTGAACCATAATCCGACAAATCGCCACACGCCTTTAAGGGTGAGGGCAATCCAGGTGCCATCGACGACGACAACAGCTAGCGCAAATGGTTGCCAGCCCAAATGAAAAACTTGAACTAGAAATAGATAAAGCAGTAAATCTAAGCCCAGGGCGATGATAAATACATCAGCCGGAATCCCTGCAATCCCAGGCTTACGGCTAAGAATGCG
>NZ_JANLWO010000557.1:0-4841 GCF_031364565.1 Chamaesiphon sp. OTE_20_metabat_361 | reverse complement strand
GCGAAAAGTGCGTTCTTGGGGTTTCCCCTGTCTTGTCGTTTTCTTATTCGGGGGGAACCCCCGAATAAAAACGCCGCAAGTGAAGCACCTTTTCAAGACAGCGGATGCGCGATACGGAGGGTTCCCCGAGGGTTTAGCGACCCAAATCACGCGGAGGTTCCCGACCCATGTGTTTGGGTCAAGACAGCGCACCAAGCAGCGAGACAAGACAAACCTCCGCGCGATCCGATCCGCAAAACCTAAAGCCTTTTATTTGTCCATACAAAACTGATAGTACAGATCGTTATCTCCAAAAGGCTGCTTATTAGATAAATTTCTGAGCCAATTCTCATCGATCGATCTTTGTCCGAGTTGTACGGCATGAGGACGACTAATCGATAGCTTGGTTGACATCCAATCTACCATCTCGCGCCCGATCGCACAGCGGAGATATGGGAGCCGAAAACTTTGCGATCGATTCTCAATTTTGACTCCTTGTGGCGATCGCATCTCTTCGACTAATTGAGCGAGATTGAAATAGGTAACGATATCACTAGCATCTTCAACAATTTTGAGAATATATCGATCCTCATACCAAATTGTCTCGATTTCGCCATCTGCTACTAGCAAGCAAGCCACTGCTGGCTCGGGATCGAGGTAGCTGCGGCGCATTTCCGCGATCGCAACTTGACGTTGCTGATGAGGATAAGAATTACCACGGACAAACAAATTACCTTGATAATTTACCCCGCTCACAATTTCTGATATCGTTCCGAACTGACGTACAAGTTGACAATAACTTACGTCTTGTGACTTTAGTAACATGCCACCTGATTTCCTAATAAAACTAAATTGAACTTATAAATAACCAGGAATAGAATTAGTACTAGCTTGGATTTAGATGATGAAACATCGATGAGTGCAACTGGCGACAAATAGCAGCTCGGTTCCCGATCGCGATCGACATGGATATCATTTAATATACCCATCGATGTTGTAAATATTCACCTCTTCACAAAACATCCTAGCAACAATCGCTGCTAGGATACATTTGCACAAGATAGCTGCAATCTGCCGAGTGAATCGAGGTATGCCCACCGCTCGATCGAGCGATTTACTGGACGTCTTGTGGTAACTCTCGTTGCGCGAACGGCATCGAGCGGCGCAAATCGTCTAAAGCATATTTGATATCTTCACCTGGATCGATCGCAATCCAACCATCCGACGTCGCTACTCTGGTTTCAAAATGCAAGTGAGGGCCAGTAGAGTTGCCAGTGCTGCCAACCTGACCGATGACCATGCCGCGTTCGATTCTTTGACCTGGTTGGACGAATACTTCGGAGAGATGACCGTAGAGGGTCTGCTGGATGCCATTGTGTTGAATGACGATGGCCTTACCATAGCCACCCTGCCAGCCAGCCGAGACGATGACCCCCGATCCAGCAGCTACGACGGGTGCGCCCATCGGCGCACCGATGTCTACCCCAGAATGAAAACGGCGACTACCTGTGATTGGATGCGTCCGCCAGCCAAAGCTGGAGGTGATTGGTGCTGGGCTGCTCAGTGGATAAACGATCTGGGTACTCTGCTCGTTGCCAGGGTTGACGAATGCTATTGGTGTGGATGGGGATCGACCGCTCGCCGCAGGGCGCACGCTGGGGATGGCGGGTACTATTGGCACGGTTCTAGTTGTGACGATGGGCAACTGAGCGACAGGACGCACTTCGATCCGACTGGAACCTGATGAGGGGATCGCGATCTGGATTGAATCTGGAGCTACGGTAGTCACTGAAGCGGTAGTTTGTGAGGTAGCTCCGGGCTGGAGGTTGCGATTAGTGGTTGCGGCTGGTCGCATCTGAGTCAGAACTGGCGGTTGAAATCTAGTCGAATTGCTGGTGCTGTTAGGTACCACCCCAGGCAGGCTGGTTACTTTGGGGACTGTTCGATCGCGATTTGTGCTAGTAGTGCTACTGTTCGCTGATGTTTGATTGACAGTCTGGGGTCTGAGATAGCTCGGCTGGATCTGGCTGCTAACACTTGAAACTCTTTCCCTAGCTCGACGCTCGGGAATTTTGTTACTCAGGGGCGCTGGCACGAGAATATCGATCGATCCTTGACTATTTAGGGGGTTTGACAATGAACCATTAACACCCACAGTGTAGTTATCGGCTGTCAATATATCGGTATGTTGTGGTGGGACGATCGTGCCTGTGGGCGAGATTGCCGCTGAGCTAGGCGCAACTGCAATCGGTACTTCGCGATTTGGCAGTTGTTCTGGAGCGATCTGAATCGGAACTTGCTTGGGAGCCACAGGTAGAGAAGGGCCATATATTTCCCGCGCTGGATTGGAGATACTGCCAGCCGCCGAGCTGACGACTGGCGCGTTGACTCGCTCCTGTTTTGGCAATCCAGCCGTAGAGATCGGCTTGAGATCGGCCCAGACAATCCCGCTGCTACCGATGAAGCCGAGACTACCCAGCCAAGCGACAATCTTGAGTAACAACGGATTGCGGAAGAAGATACTCAACCGAGGTTGCTTGGATGTAAGATCTGATATCGTTTCTGCCTTGCTGCTCATAATTTTTATAAATTTAACGCAGTCTTTATTCGGGACTATTCATCCGCTCTAGACACAGGCAAAATCGCTAGATACTGCATCTGTCTAAAGTCACTAACTCTCGTAGCCCAAACTGAAGGTACCGGGCGTCAGATCCGCCGTCATTACTGTAGTTGCAGTCGTAAAACTGACACGTAACTCACCCAGGGGCGAAATACCGATTACAGTTCCTAACCGACCATTCACCAGCACCGAACGTCCACGAGCGTTGAGTAGTTCCAGATAGTCCGACAATAGACCGTCGATCGTTGTAGGAGTGCACCGTTTGTACCCGCTTATAATTCCCCTAATAGTACAGCTTGTTAACATCTCTATTGAAAAATTTCGGTAATTTGGCTGATAATCATTGCTAGGTGCTAAATTTATTGCTAGGCCTTCGACGGGATTTGTATAGTTAATTCCAACTCCTACGATCGCATCTTGAATCCGATCGCCACTAATTCGGGTTTGAGTCAGGATGCCCCCTAATTTTCGACCGGATAGCATCAGATCGTTAGGCCATTTAATCGCTATAGGCAGCCCGATTTTTCTTAAACTGTGAGCGATTCCCCAGACGATTCCGATCGTCAATTGATGCACATTACTTGCTGGTAAATCTGGCGCGATCGCTAGTGATAAATACAACCCACCCGGCGCGGAATTCCAAGTACGTCCCCGTTGTCCGCGTCCGGCAGTTTGCCTGTCGGCAATGACAATCGTGCCGGGAGGAGCTTGCCCATCGGTAACTAATTGCGATAGTTTTTCATTAGTTGAGGCAAGTACATCAAAAGTATAGATATTAAAGTCTAAATCTAAATCTTGTTGACTTTTGCAATCATTGAGAGAATCTGCTGTTAACAGAGCTAATAATTTTTGACAGTTCACTAGAGTACTTTATAAGTTAAATTATTTCAACGATTTCGGTATAGTCAAAATCATTAGGACTGTGCTGAATCAATGGATAACGACGACCATTGAGATCGAGATAATCTTCAGGAGCATCCGATTTAGAAGTATAGTAAGTCAGTAGATATTGCTTGCCAATTTTTGGCTGCATTTGCGTTTCCACTTCATCGCGCCATTGGGTTTTAGTAACTAGCACCAGGATTTGACTGGCTAGTTGCGGCAAGATTTGGGCAATCTGACTGCGGGAGATCCGATCGAGGCTGCCAAATGGCGAATCCATGACGATCGGGAAGGTATTGCTTTCGGGGACTGAGAGTAATTTCTGGGCGCTCCATTCCCGGACGCGATCGATAATTCCGCCGATAAATGAGAGGCTGAGGATCTGATTTTCGCCAGTTGAAGCGGCAACTGTGGTTTCGACGCCGCGTGTATTTTCAACTAGTATAAGTTCGTATTTCTCGGTAATTCTGGGTAGATATGGAGTTACCGAAATTGTTTGAAAAATGCGTTGGACGCGCTGCTCTAATTCGAGCCGAAATTGCTGCTCTTGGTTGGTACGAATCTCGATTAATTCGCTAATTGCTGACTGTGCGGCTTGCAATCTTCGATTTGCTAAGATTTGCCGATCTTGGTTGACCTGTTGTTTGGCAATTTGTTTGGCTAATGATTGAATTTGACCTTCAAGATGAATAATTTGTTGGCGGTGTTGCCCTTGCGTGAGAATGAGATCGCGGACTTTAATCGCGATGTCATCGAGCCGTTTTTGCAGGTTAGCAATCTCGGTATTGGTATCCTGACGCAGTTGGGTTTCGAGTTTGTCGATCTCGATTTCTAGTTGACTAATCTCGGCTCTAGTTGTGGCGACAATTTGCTGCTGAAGATCGATCGCCTGCCAGAATTCACCACCTTTAGTTTCTAAATCTTCAACTTGACCGATCAACCGCATGGTTGTCTCTTCAATGACGGCAATATTCGCGCGGGATAGCCAGGTTTGGATGTGCAGATATGCAGGAGTATTTGGCGCTAATTTCGTGCCGCACAGGCAGTTTTGATGGTAGATTAGTTGATTGAGAAACTCACGAGAAATCCCTTGATTTAGTTCGCCTCGATCGCGTAATTCGGTGACAATTTGCTGGAAATCGCTAGTTAAATCTGTGAGTAAAACGGTATGAGCTTGGGTGGAGACTAATTGTTTGATTGACGTCTGCGCTTGACGGAGTTGGGTTTGCTGGGTGGCTTTGGCGCGCTCTAGTTCTTGGCGTTGGGATTGGATGGCAGTGGCGGCGGTGAGTTCGAGCAGGTACTGGTTGACTTCGCGCTCGATTTGGTGAAAGTTGGCGATTTCGAGGACGATTTCAGC
>NZ_JANLWO010000538.1:0-5069 GCF_031364565.1 Chamaesiphon sp. OTE_20_metabat_361 | reverse complement strand
GCAACATCAAATTGCAAAAAGTTGGTAAAGACGCCAATCAATGCGTCGCAGTCGATTTCGACAATTGGTTGAGCCTGCTGCTCGTTTGTGGTTGTGGGCATCTGGCTCTCGCTCCGCACCTATAAGTAATTATTCTTTAATCGTACAAATAATTGCTCTTGCTGAGTTGGCATTAGTATCAAAACATCTATTTTTTTCAATATTCAGCAATTTCTATTAGGTCTCTAATTTTTACCGACTTGCCACGCGACCTTTGGTTCTACTGGCTCCTCCCAATCCACCACCGTCGCGACAAATAGCCATATGGTACCTACTCTCACTTTCATACCTCCACGGCGATCTCTGTGTTCGTGTAGAGTGGATTCCATTCTCTACCAAAGTCCGCTCATTTGCTCAAATAATTTAAAATATTTATAATTTCCAAATATGTATGTGTATTTTTATAATCATTGCTAATTTTTAGCAGCATTTATTTTTCTTGCATAGCTATTCATTTTATAAAGCTGTTTTTTAATAAGGTGCTATACCTCGGGCGATATAACCAGACCCCCGATGTTGAATCCTTGAGAGGAGAGGACGTTTAAAAGACATGTCTAGGGAGCGAGCTTCCTTCCGCATTGAGGGGGATTAAATTAGATCGAGGGAGACACTGGGATGGTTGAGGTACCGATAAATACACTTATCGGTACCTCAACCATCCCCACCTATCTGAGATCGCCTCCTCAATTCCGGCTTCTAGTTAATGAAAAATCGAGCCAGAGCTACTGATATCTCACCGCTACGAACGAACATCTGCTGTTTGAGAATCTAACTAATGACTGGCAATGAGTGTAGCTAAGTGAGCAAAAGCGAGATTATCTGTTGCAGTCGCAGTTTAGATAATTTTCCGAGCGATCTCATCAATGTTCAGGCAATCTTTTTTGAGGTTTGACTTGATTTGCGGTAGGCGCGGACGATTAATCGGATAATTTGCTGGGATTTATAGCAGGGACAGTAAGATTGTATTGGTGCGTGCAAATGTTGCTAGCACTGGTTTTAAAATAACAAGGGTGTGATAATGTTTCTTTTCACATCCTTAATTCATCCCCCGATCGAACCTGGATGGCTGGCTTACCTACGGTAGGCTACGCCAACGACAACGTTCCAAATTCTCATCTAATTTTCAGCACGATAACTATCGAATGATTAATGCACTCGATCGCAAAAACACCTTCAACTATTCACCATCAAAATAATCCAAATCCAGACGTTTGATTTGATATTCAGACACAACTGAAACACCGAGATTTACCTCAATCGCGTATTCGGCTAGCTGTGCCCCGTCGATGAGGACGACCTTCACATTCGCAGGTAAATAAGACTTGGCTTGTTCTGAGAACTTTGAGGTCGTAATGAAGATGCCTTTGCGCGCACCCTTACCCGCTAAGGCACCGACAAACTGTTGAATTTCAGGGCGACCGACGGTATTATTCCAGCGTTTTGCTTGGATATAGATCGCATCCAAACCGAGCCTGTCTTCCTTAATAATTCCATCGATTCCTTCGTCCCCTGTCTTGCCAATTGCCATCCCTGCATCTACTAGAGAACCCCCGTAACCCATTTTGACCAAAAGTTCGATTACTAGTTGCTCGAAGAAGGCTGGAGAGGCTGTTTTAATCCGTTCTAGGAGTTCTTGGGCGAGATTCTGGCGGAGTTGGCGATAGGCTGATTCGATCGTCTCGTCGGGGGTTTGTTCTAGTGGGGAACTGGAGGTTTCAGTAGCAGGAGAAGTAGCGGCACCGATAAAATCCAGGCATTCAGGGAATTGCTTGAGGTACTTAACATCAATTCGAGATGGTTTCTGGGTGAGGATATCTAAGCCTCTGGGGGTAATCTGAAACTTGCCACGAGCGGGATAAGCCAGTAAGCCTGCTTTTTTGAGGTATGTAACCGCCCAACCAACGCGGTTGTCAAATCTTGCTTGTTTGCCAGATGGCAGTAGTTCTTTGCGTTCGGTGTCGGTGAGATTAAAGTGGGTAGCTGCTAGATGCTCAATTGTCTCGGATAATTTATGCTCTTTGCCATCGCTAGCAAGTTCGATGAGGGGCAGCATAATTGACTGGAAATCGGGGATAGACATGGAAAACGATAAAACATACTCAAGAGTTATCATTCCCCCTTTTCTGGACGTAATTGAATGTTTTTCGAGTTCGATCGATCCGCATATCCATCGCTAAATGGACTGATTTAGCTGCGAAACCCCATTTATGCCTGTGTTCCACATACCAACTGAATCGATAGCCCTCACGGCGAAAATAGATAGCTCTGAAAGGATCTTTGTTGGTGTGTGCTTTGGTATCAATCGAACAATCCGAACCATTGGGTTTTCGATCGAATAGGCAGGGGATACATTCGGGACGATCGCGGCACAGCAGCCAGAAAGCAATAACTACCATGTTCGGTTTCCTTGGCACTCACCAGTAGAAATACTCTCGATCGCACTCTTGACTCGTGGCAAAACATTTCTGAGGTAGAGGCAACTACTACAGGAATTGGCCGACCTTTTGCTCGATCGGTTCAAGCCCGAGCGCCTGTGGTTTTTACTAAGCCTGCAATTAACACACGATCGCGCCTGGAAATCAGCATGTATTTTATTGTCGTGAAAATATTGCAACTATGCCTGTTAGTTATTGATTTTTTGGGTTAGGTGGTGTTGAGCAAATCAGATTAGCTCGAAAAACTTCAATTTAATTATTCTAAGAGTATGTTTAATTTTTAAAAGCGTAGTTATTTTTTGTAAATACATTCAATTTCAGTAAGCGTTGTGAATTCATACTAGCGTATGCACAAAAAAACAAACGTGTTTGTTTATGCAGTAATAAAGTTTGCGACAAATTGAAAAAAATCGCTCGAAAGATAGTGAGTGAGTGAGGACGATCTCGAAACTACTCGCAAGCGCGATCGAAAGTGAGGATTCGAGCAAAAAAAGTGAGGGTTAAGATCGAGAGCGACGATTCGAGTGAGAGATAAATGCTAGCAGCCAGATCCAAAAGGAAGGCTTATCGTCGAACTTGGAGAGGGATTGGGCGGTAGCGGTAATCGGCGCGGATTTGGGTTCGAGCCATTGCAATTCAACCTCATCCAGAATTTGGGACATTTCTGGGGTGACTCGATTATCCACTTTAAGAGATTTATTAATCTCGCTAGGATGTACTTGAAGTAGCCAACATAGGCTAATGAGCAATGGAGGTAAGGTATTGAACGAATTAATTAGAAGACGTGGGTTCCGGCTTTCGGCTGTAGCTTCCGCGATCGATGTCGATCGTCAGACTATTTCTAGATGGACTGATAACGCACCGATTGGTAAGCTGATTAAATTATCGAGATTTACGGGGATTCCCATCCTGGAGGTGATTAGCTGTTTCGACACAGAAGACGAATCAGCTTCAACAACTGCCGAAATCCAGAGTAGGGGAAATTCATGAGTTGCCGGATCGATCGAACAACGTTATAAAGATGCCATAGAGAGGGCAAAGCAATGAATACAGAACCTAAATCCATAGATGGCAGTGGCAATGTATTTGCCGATCTAGAATTAGATGATGCTGATGAACTATTTACTAGCGGTAAAATTGGTGTCCAAGTCATCCGTCTGTTGAATAGACGTAATTTAAAACAGCGAGAAATTGGAGAACTTTTAGGTATCTCTCAGCCAGAAGTATCTCATTTAATGAATGGTGAGTTTCAACGTTTTAGTGATGGTAAATTAATTAATTTTCTCAAACGACTAGATGCCAAGGTTACACTATATATCCAAGATCGAAATCTCACAAATGAATCGAGTGAGACATTAGTATTATTGTAGTTATAAAATATCCAATTATAGAATACAATTAAATTTTCACACTCTCACACTAAATGTAAAGTAAAATGAACATTCACAAAAGAATAAGTGATTCTCTATCGGATACCCTCCTAAATCGGCAGATCGTGCATAGCGATCCAGATATTATGACGGGTACTCCTGTATTTATAGGTACTCGTATACCGCTCCAAACTCTATTTGATTATCTTGAAGGTGAGGAGGGTTTTAACGAATTTTCAGAAGATTTCCCACACCTAAAGATTCCCGCGATTCAAGTTTTAGAAACTATCGACAGGCTTGTTTAACCCTCACTATGCTTATGACTGGAGCGCTTACACTCATTGATGACGATCTTCAAAAGCAACTGTTAGAAATTATCGATACAGCTAAAACATTAGTCATTCGTCAACAAAAATTGCAACGCATTCAAGCTAAAAAGAGAAATCTATCAGTTAGCTAAGATCGATCTTAACCAATGATATTCGATCGAGTTCACAATGCGATCGAATTGATTTGATATAATTCAAGCTTATTACTATCACATTTTGGTGACAACAGATCGGGCAGAAATAGCACAAAGCATATAAATATAGATCTAGAAATTAGCTGAAATTTAAGTGGTGGACAGTGCCTACCCTATTTTGACTTTGGGCATTTAATTCAATATTTTTTCTCGGTCGCTGTTAGGTGACACGCAAGCTTCGATAATTTCTCTAATTATTTCACTCGATCTCCCTACGCTCTGTGACACAATCGCTTTTTTAATTGCACTGTCGATCTCTGTAATCGTAGTTTCTTCTTCGGCTTTAATTTTTATTGTTTCACCATTAGAAGTTTTGATGAATATGGTGTGAGTTACTTTCTGCATAAATGTCCATACCACTCCAGCTACAATCAATGGAATACTAAAAGTGATGTTGAAAATAGCGGCGTTATAGATGACTGTCGTTAATTGTTGCTTATCAAAATAGGCAGCAATTAACGATGCAATCAACGACCAACCGCCCAATCCTACTAGCTTTGCAGACCAGGTTAGATTCTTAGTTTCAATTGAGACAATGTGTGAAATAGCATATGTCTTTCTGGCGTTGCTGGATTAAGGTATGATTAACAGCGATCGAGAGTAGAAATCAGCAGCCAGTAGAGGAGGTAGAATGATGGAATGTCCTGTGCTTGGGTCGGTTGCATGGACGGGGAACCCGTCCGCACCGACTCCGCAATGTAA
>NZ_JANLWO010000497.1:0-6126 GCF_031364565.1 Chamaesiphon sp. OTE_20_metabat_361 | reverse complement strand
GTACCAAATCTTCCTGCATGTCCATCACTGCCTGTTCCAGAATTTTCTCTGGATCTTCGGCTTTGCTCACCATATCATTTACATTCGCCCGCAGCAGTCTGCTCACCCGATCGAATAATCCCATATTACTATCCTCTTGATATTTTTCTGCTCTAGCAGCTCGGTATCTAGTCCGCTGCTGGTGCTAGAGTTTTGACTTGACAATTTAAATACATGACCTAGTAATTATGATAACTTCTGGATCTGACGATCGGGCATGACCATACTAGGAATTAGTCATAAGTGCGCTATTTCCGCGAACTTTCCGATCCTAACGTCCGATGGGCGGGGTAACTCGATAGCCCGATGGTTTGGCAACAGTATAGAAATTAGGTGGTAAGAGCGATCTGACTAGGCTATCGGCAAGTCTGGGCTGAGCGGTAATTGTGGTCGTGGGTAATGTCTGCCTCGTACCGCGCATCCCATTAAAGGGGATGGCTGCTGGTGCTGTCGATGCCGCCGGGGGAGGGACACTCACGGTTGGTGCGGTGGTAATGTTGGTAGCTGTGACTGTGGGCAATTTAATCGTATTGAGAGTACTCAAATTAAGTTCGGTAAATTCACTAGCCGCAAGGTTGGGGCTTTGAATCGTTTGTCCGGAGGTGCTAGGACTGGTGACTTTAGTAGCGGTTAAGGGCGCTAAGATGCCAGGATTGAGATAGGTGTAGACAGCACCACCCGCCAGCGCACAGATGACAGCCATCGAACCGATTTTGAGCGGTGTAAAATGTTTGGTGCGGGGAGCGGGAGCGGGCTGCGGCGGCTCTACAGCGGGATAACCCGATTGAATTTGGCGCAGCAATTCTTGAGAGGAGGATAAATATCTATCGTGGAATTGTGCCATTTCCCTGCCAGATGAGAAGTTGAGATCCAAATTTTCGGCGACCGCTGGTGCGTCCGATCGATGGAGCGCGATCGGGGCACAATTAAGATTGGCGTTCGCATTGCGACTACTCGATGCTGATGTCGTCAGCCCGTCGATAATAATGAATCCACCTTTTGGTGCTGGATTAGCTTCAGCAGGCGGCACGATTTGAGCAGTGAGGATCGCCGCGTCTGCATCAAAATCGGCTCCATGTTGTGCCCAAGTGGTGCTATCACTTGCAGATCGATCGCTTTGGGCGCTATCTTCATCCTGAATCGGTTCGCTATGGCCGATTTCCCGCCCCTGTGTGGCTCTGAATCTCCCTAGTTCGTCTGCCAATTTGATATCTAAGCAACTTAAAGCTTTTTGGAGTGCCGGATTGACATAGTAGGATTCCGGATGCTCGGTGTCGCTGGGTGTGTCTAAAGGCAGGCTGTTGCCATCGCGAACATCAGCGACCGCCGCTTGACCGGATAAGGGCACGTTCGCGCTATCGTCAGATGGATGGTGGTTCATAAACTCACTTTAACCGCAGAGATTTCTAAAGATATGATTTGAGATCGATCGAATTAATTAGTGACTCTATGCTTAGAGTACTCATGATTGCAGTAACACTGAATATCCGGCAATTTGGTTGTCGATGTTGCCACCGTCACACCTAGCAGACAAGCCGTTTGGCGCAATCATCAGTCCAGTTAACTCACTGACTACCTAGTCTCTCCTTCGCATTGCTAAGCTTAGCAGTAGCTTGAGGGGACGAGTGACTGACTTACGGAGATAGTCGATCGTTACCATGTCATTAATATATGTCAAAATTCAGCCAATTGACTAAAAAATAGACATTTGACTAACCTGACTTGAGTAAGTTTGGCGATTAGTAATAATTATAGACATGTCAATAGCACCAATTTCCGCAATTACATTACAGCTTCAAGAGCAGCCAGGATGGGAAGGGGTCAGGGATTGGGGTGCGATCGTCCGGGCATGGCAAGCGAGTGTATCGCCGCTTATCGCAGAACGCACTCAGCCGAGATCTCTAAATCGAGGACTGCTCACCATTGCCACTAATAGCGCCAGCCTCGCCCATCAACTGACCTTTGGGCGGCAGAAACTGTGTCACCAGTTAAACCTACACCTAGACGGCTCGATCCAAGATTTGCGGTTTGTCGCGATCGGGTTTAGCAGCAACACTTCACCCACAGCTACCCAAAGCGAGTCTGTCCCTATAGACTCAGGCGCAGTAGTTATTTGTTCCCAATGTAATACTCGCGCCCGCCAGGGGGAGTTGCTCCGGTGGGGGGTTTGTCAATTTTGTGCGATCGATCTCGGAATTTTGGGTCGCAAGTAAGTATCCGAAAACACATATTTAAATTAATTATTACCTCTATCAAAAGGTAGATAACAGCATTCAACTAATACGTTTAAACCTCTACCGATCGACACAATCTGCAATCTTGCCAAGCTGCCGATGCCCGTTTCTAGCGATCCCTCATAGTTTTAGCTCCATTACCACCCGGATTGACTGTTAATAAAATTATTGCAGGTATGTACTGAATACTTTAATAAATGTGTCTAACTATAAACTGAATCTAAAGACAATCTAAAGTAAAAAAATGCTGGGGATCGCTATAAGCTGGATGGGATCGTCGATCGATGTCACTTTTGCCTGAATCGGGGACAGGCATAATAGTAATGAGGAGAGGATTGAATTAGGTGCTCTCCCAATGGGTAACACTGATGAACGACCAAAATTGTATTACATCTGCCTGTCGCTACTGTCGCTTCTACCGACCAGAGGGAATGCACGGCGGGGCTTGTCAGCAGCTAAATGTATCCGTTCGTAGTGATTGGAAGGCTTGTCAATTAGGTCTACCAGCCTTTTCTAACAACTGGGACGCCGACAGATTGGCGATCGCCAATCGTCAAATGGAGTTACCGCAGGTACTAGAAGGTACTGAGATCGGTGAAATGGTCGCACTAGAATTGAGCGGCACGATCGCTAGTAGCAATAACTAAATCCTCATTAATTAATTTTAGTTACTCAGGCTTGCGATCGCCCCCGACTAACTGCACAATCGATCTTGGTTACATTGTTCACTTCTACATCGATCGCAGTTGGTAATCGCCAATGACAGAACCGATTCTACCGATTGTATTACCACCAGCCACTGACGCTATTAAAGAAGGCGAGTGGCTACAAGCATCGCTAAAAGTCTGGCTCGATCGCGAATTTATTCCCGAGTCGATTAATATCACTATTGCTAAGCGTGCCGCTCAAATCTATATTCGGCAGCGGATGGAAGGTGAAAACGACCTGGGTTGCCTGGTGATGGCGATCGTCACAGAGATGCAGGCCTTCAATTTTCAGGAAAGCTTTTTTGGGGAATTCACCGTCGCCAATGCTGTCAGCGATATTATCTTGGATAGCTTGGGTATCGACAACCGTTGCTGCGGTAATTAATTTTAGGCGTTGCTGGCTTGATGGCTCAAAGGCTAGAGATGGGAGTGGGAATAGGTTGATACCTATTACCCAGTGCCCTTATCCTACCAACTAGATTTAACTACACCGGGTAGCAAACCTTGGTGTGCCCATTCGCGCAAGACGTTACGAGACAGCCCAAAATCACGGTAGTATCCACGCGGACGACCAGTTACCCAACAGCGATTGTGCAACCGAGTGGGTGCGCTGTTGCGGGGTAGTTGTTGAATCTTGCGGTGGATTGCAAATCTCGCTTGGGGGGTAGCCGCAGCGTTAAACTCGGCTAACAGAGCCGATCTCTTGTCTGCATATTTTGCAACTAGTCGCTCGCGTTTCTTTTCCCGCTCGATCGATGATTTCTTCGCCATGTGTATAACTTTCTCTATTTACAAAAAACCCGAGCGATTCTTGTGGATCTACTCAACTAACTTTAGTCGGCAGGCATTACAAGAGTGCCAAACACTATATTATAAAGCACTTGTGGTGAGTTTGTCTATGGCGATCGCCAATTAGGTCGGGAGTTCGTCTGAGTTAGTATTAATACTCCTTTCCAAAATTGAGTTAGATCGCTACAATCGGGAGTAGATAGCGATCGATGAGTCGAAGTTTACCGATCGAACTAAACGATCGACGATCCAGCAGACGCCAGCGGTCGATCTGGCTTGAGAATATTCTCTGATTCGAGCTAAATACTGCGTGCTTTTGCTCGGTTTTGGCAATCCGAGCAAACGAGCGTCATAAATATTTTTTGGGCGATTTTTCGAGCTGAATTCGATCGCTTACTGTGATAAGTTGGGTATGCTAAATCATACCCACAAAATACTGCCTACTGAAACATAGACACACGATGGTACACCCGAACGCTAGCTTGGTGTTCGCACAGACTTCAAATTCTACCTCTGGAGCTATTTTCCAGCATTTCCAGCCAGTGGTAAAGAGCCAATGGATAGATATTTTCAGGTTGCTGGCTTTAGGGTTTCACAGGTACAAATACTCATCCATAGAACGTAGCTACTCTCGATCGAGAATTACTAGAGCGAAGGTCATGACAGGTTGACCAAACCTTTGTCAAAACTACCAAATAAATTTCACTAAAAGTTGAAACTTATTTAGCGCAAATCATTCATATTAACAAGTGAATCATTAGCGAAAGTATCGCGACGGCATAGCTATCTTTTTTCCCGCATTCGCAAAATTCTTGCCCTATTCGCAAGTGTTTTGACTGCGACAATTTCGTTTTGACTAAATTATCCAAATCTTGAATTTTGAATTGGTAGAAAATGCTTACTCTCGCTCCAGAATTTAGCTATCCGACGCTGCTGCACCCCGATCGCCACGTGTGGGATTTTTGGTATCATTTCGACACAGATACGAGCATTTTTCATCTATTTTATCTCAATGCCGATCGCGGGTTGGTCGCTACAGACGCGCACCATATGAGTTCGCAGGTAGGTTATGCTACTACCAAAGATTTTTTGACGATCGATTGGATTAGCGATCGCGTACTGGGTGCAGAGCCTCACGGCTGGGATGATACCTCGATTTGGAGCGGGGATATTATCAAAATTCAAGGTGGTTATTTGATGTTTTATACATCGAGAAACCAAGCGACACACGATGGGATGACGCAAAATGTGGGCGTAGCATTTACCCATCATATTCAAAGTTTCGATCGCTGGTTTCGGATTCCGAGTATTCGGATTCAACCGCAAGCTCCTTACGCGCTTCAGCACGTTCCCGAAGATCTGACAATTCACGCTTGGCGCGATCCTTTTCTGTTTCGCCATGAGGAGCAGATCTATATGTTGCTCTCAGCGAAAGAACCAGATCGACCATTAGGTAAAAAAGGTACGGTAGCGCTGCTCAAAGCTAAACATAATAATTTTGAAGAGTGGGAGTATTTACCCCCGATCTGTCATCCAGGCTTCTATGCGGAGATGGAAGTGCCTCAGTTGTACAAAGCGAGTAATGATGAGTATGCGCTGGTGTATAGCACTTGGGCAAAGTATGATTTTGCGCCGACGACCGCTCACAGCGGTGGTCTTCAGGGCTTTACTTCGTCTTCGATGTTTGATTTTCCCGGGACAAATCCCGAGGTGATTTTACCGGAAACGTCTCAGCTCTATGCTTGCAGAGTTATTCCAGAACTCAATGGCGAGATTGTGGGTTTTGATATCAAGACTGGGGGGATTCGCCGCAGTGGGGTGCAGACGGGATTGCAACATGTCGATCGCGATTTTAGCAGTTACTCGATCGCGATGTAATTAGACTAGTCGGTGCGTTATCCTGCGGAGTAACACACCCTACGACTGGACTAGAATTGTTGCTGGGTATAGGTAAAGGTAGGGGCAATTCATGAATTGCCCCTACCTTGATTTGTCGTGAAGATCGCCAATCCAAATCATCCTTAATAATTGACAAGATTACCCGAACACCTAAAGCCTAAAGTAAAGCCTAATACCTAAAACCTAAAACCTAAAGCCTAAAGCCTAAAACCTACTCCATCTCTGGCGTGTATTTCCCTTGACGAGCGGCGCTGTTGAGTTTCGCGCGATGGAGCAGCATCTGTTGAGCAGTGGGGATATTGGTATCATCGCCGTGCCAATAATCCAAGGTGGGTTGTTGGATGGCGCGGGCGTAGGAGAAAGTTACAGTCCAGGGACACTGGGCTGCATATTTAGCATTAATAAGATTGAGGTGGGCGGTGGCGCGTTCGATGCTCTGTCCGCCCGAGAGAAAGGCA